>PBHR01000053.1 GCA_002720275.1 Methanobacteriota archaeon | reverse complement strand
CCTTGACTTAATTCCTGATAGCGGTACTTTAATTGTAAATGGGTTCAAATCTAAAGATCTATCTTTTTCTAAAATCTCAAAAGTCAGAAAAGAAATTGGTATGGTTTTTCAGGGAAGTGCATTGTTTGATTATATGACAATTGAAGATAATATTATGTTTCCATTAACAATGTCTTCTGACATGACCTTGAAAGAAATGAAGAATAGGGTGGATTTTTGTTTAAATAGGGTAGATTTGAAAAGTGTTAATCAACTTTTCCCATCTCAATTAAGCGGTGGTATGCAAAAACGAGTTGCTATTGCAAGAGCGATTGCCCTTAATCCTAAGTACTTGTTTTGTGATGAACCCAATTCAGGATTAGATCCAAGTACAGCGACGGTGATAGATAATTTATTAAAAGAAATAACATATGAGTATAATATTACTACTGTGATTAATACTCATGATATGAATTCTGCAATGGAGATAGGTGATAATATTATATTTATTCAGGAAGGTAGAAAAGAATGGGAGGGGAATAGTGAGAATCTTCTTCAATCAGAAAATAAATATCTCAATGATTTTATTTTTTCATCTAGATTATTTAAAAAGTTAAAACGATTAACTTAAAATTTTAGATTAAAAAAAAAGCCCAAACAATTTGTTGGGCTTTTTTTAAATAATGAAATTAAAAAATTATTCAACAATTACTTTAGTTGTTTTCATTATCTCATTATTAGAAACAGTAACAAAATAAACACCTTTATCTAAGTTGTGAAGATTTAGAATAGTGTTTGATTTAATAGTTTCTGTAGAAATTACTTTTCCTAATATGTCAGTAACTTCAATAGCAAATTCTCCATTCTCATCTAACTCAATATTTACTATTCCATTTGATGGGTTTGGGTAAATATTTAATCCAGAAATCACATCTTCTTTGACTCCGACAGATTCTCCTAGGATTAACCTAATTGCTGCAGCAGTTCCATTCGAGTAAACTTGATCTCCAGGAATATAAATCATGCTTAAGTAAGATGGTTGAGGAATTGTTTCATCATCTAATATATAGATGTCACTCTCATTACCATTACTATACATTTCTACAGACATATAATATGCATCTGGTGAAAGATATACAGGTGATGAGAATGGTACAGTAATAAAACCGTTATCTACATCAGATTGTGTGACCAAGTAAAAATCACTAGACTCAATTACATTTCCTGGGTCAAAAGTTTCTGAAGACATTAATGTTGTGTCTCTAATAGCAACAACTAATTCTCCACCAGCTACAGTAGCAGGTTCAGTAAATGAATTTCCCCAGTCATATGAGTCAAGTAGTATGGTAACACCAGCAACATATGTTCCTTCTGAAATATCATAATATGACATCATCATGAACCCATCACTTGCATCTGTAAACGTTCCTGTTCCCATTCTACTCACATCAGGTAAGCTGTAAACTCCTAAGCCATCACTTGAATATAAATCATCTGTAAATGCAAACTCTCTTGTTGCAGTGTTATCCCCAAAGTACTCACCGCCATCAGCATCAGCATCACTCCAAGTAGTGAATGTTGCAGTATATGTGTCTGCAGGAACAGATGAGTCGATATCAACATCTTTTGAAAAATATACAGATTGATCAGTTGCAACTGGACCTGTTATTGTTTGGTCAGTTAAAAAGCCATCAGCATCAAAGCCGTACATTTCACCTTCTCCGAATTCTTCAGAAATCACAGGGTATGACATTGAATTAACTACATCCATTGACATCATTACATTAGATTGATCAGCAGAACCGAAGTTAAATACTTCTCCGGCACAATTAACACTACCACCTACCTGTGATGTTGGAACTCTACCATATTCTTCACCTGTACCATTGTGAGAAACTACACCATAATTTAGAGCGATATCATTTGCCGGTTGTTCAGCAATACATACTCTATCAATAAACCAGGCGTAACCCCAAGTACCAGTCCAGTTAAATCTAACCCATACTTGTGATTCTCCTCCTGCAGTTTCACTGATATTAACCCTTTTTGTAAATGGATTCCCAGTATTTGCTTGAACTTCTCCAGATATATCAGGAAATATTTCATAAATTCCATTTGCTGGATCATGTTCTGTATCAGGTGTTAAATCTGTTGGGAATGTTCCATCTGTACTTACTACAATGAAGCATCTTTCAGTGCTGTAGCTTTGGTACCATGTGTCAAATTCTACAATTACATTGTCAAAATCTGCACAATTCACAGAGTTAGCCATTGTAAGCCACGAGTCTTCTGTTTCAGTTCCTCCTTCTTCACCACCATATTCATCAGAGTCTAGCATTGCATAATAGCCATCTTCAGAATCAATAGGTGCAATTGGATAAAAACCACCACATTCTAAATTTTGACCAATTTCCCAGTCTAGAGAACAATCATTTGGATCATGGTCTAAAACCCAGTCATTAGAATCAGTGAAATCGCTTTCCCAAATACAATCCACAGCTCTACTCTCAATAACAGTATTTATTGGAGTTGATTTAATTGAAGCTTCTTTTGCACTTCTTTTAGCTTGTATAGTTGCATTTGATTGAGCAAATGACAAAGATATTGTTGCAAGTGCAAAAAATAAAGTAATAATTCTTTTCATATTAATTTGTGTTTAGTTAGTTAAATTGTTTATAATCTTTTCTCAAAAAAGAGTAAAAGAGGGTATTAAATGTACGATTTTTTAAGGACCTATTAATTAAATTCCGTCCTTTTTTTCTTCATATATCTCAATGGAGGCACAGGAGCACATCAAGTTTCTATCACCTTGGACTTCATTAATTCGCCGAACAGTAGGCCAATACTTATTTAATTTTACCCATTCAGTTGGAAACACAGCCTGTTGTCTTGAATATGGGTATGTCCAGTTATCCATAACGATTAAGTCTTGTGTATGAGGTGCATTCTTTAAAATATTATTTTGCTGATCACTTATTTCCATAATTTCTTTTTTTATTAAGTGCATAGCTCGATAAAATTGATCTAAAGATTTTTTACTTTCACTTTCGGTGGGTTCAACCATAAGCGTCCCAACAACAGGAAATGATACGGTTGGAGCATGAAACCCATAGTCCATTAATCGTTTCGCTATATCAGCCACATTAATATTTTTATCTTTAAAATTTCTACAGTCAATAATCATTTCATGAGCGACTGTATTATTTTTTCCTTGATATAGTATCTCAAAATCTTTTTGTAGTAAATGTTTTAGATAATTAGCATTCAGAATAGCTATTTCAGTGCATTTTTTTAAACCTTTTGCACCTAATAATTTTATGTATGCATATGATATTGTAAGAATTAAGCCACTTCCCCATGGACTTGAAGATATGGATGAAATACCGTGTTTACCACCATAATTCATCACAGCACTTTTAGGTATAAAGTTTTTTAAATGGTCAGCTACAGCAATTGGCCCCATACCAGGTCCACCCCCCCCGTGAGGGATTGCAAAAGTTTTATGTAGATTTAAATGACATACATCACATCCTATTTTCTTCGGATTAGTGAGCCCAACTTGTGCATTCATATTAGCACCATCCATGTATACTTGTCCTCCTACAGAATGAATCATCTCATTGATTTCGACTATTTTTTCTTCAAAAACACCATGTGTTGAAGGATAGGTAATCATTAACGCAGCTAAATTATCTTGATAGATTTTAATTTTTTCTTTTATGTCAGAAATATCAATATTACCCATTTCATCACATTTAACAATGACAATCTCCATTCCTGCCATGATTGCACTTGCTGGATTAGTACCATGTGCTGAAGATGGAATGAGACATATTTTTCTATGAGCTTCATTATTGTGTTCATGATATTTTTGAATCACCATTAATCCAGCATATTCACCTTGTGCACCTGAATTAGGTTGTAGAGATACAGCATCCATTCCAGTGATTTCACATAATGCATCTTCTAGTTCATGAAATAAAATATGATAACCTCTTGCTTGATTTATTGGTACAAAGGGGTGGATATTAGAAAAATCGGGCGAGCTTAAAGAAAACAATTCAGTTGCAGCATTTAATTTCATTGTACATGATCCTAAAGGAATCATAGAGTGTGTTAATGATAAATCTTTATTTTCTAACGATTTAATATACCTCATTAATTCTGTTTCGGAATGATAAGAATTAAAAACCGCATATTGAAGAAAATCAGAATTGCGAAGGTTGTTGTCATTTATATAAGATCCATCTTCAATTTGAACAGCTTCAAGAGTTTCGTTTAAGATCTTATCATGATCTGGATATTTTTTTGCTTTTATGAAAACTGTAAGAATATCTTGAATATTTTTAAAGTCATCTTTTTCGTCTAGACTAATAGATAAAGTGTTTTCAGAAATATAATTGAAATTTATTTTAGCATCTTCAGCATAAACCTTAATACTATCAATAGATGTTTCATTTGTATTAATCAATAATGTGTCAAAAAAATACTCATTCATTTGAGCATATCCTATTTTATGTAATGCATCAGAAAGAATTGATGCATATTTATGAATATTCCATGCAATTTTTTTTATTTTTTTAGGTCCATGATAAACCGCGTACATTCCCGCCATGACTGCAAGCAGTACTTGTGATGTGCATATATTAGAGGTAGCTTTTTCTCTTCTTATGTGTTGTTCTCTTGTTTGTAGAGCCATCCTATATGCTTTTTTCCCATCAACATCATATGAGACACCAATAATTCTTCCTGGTACATTTCTTTTAAATTTAGATTTTGTTGCAAAGTAAGCAGCATGCGGACCTCCATATCCTAACGGTATACCGAATCGTTGAGAAGATCCTACAACAATGTCTGCACCAAATTCCCCTGGTGGTTTTAGTATTGCTAGACTTAATAAATCTGCCGCTATTGTAATTAAACAATTTGTTTTATGTGCATTTTCTATTAATGCAGAATAATCACCTATTGATCCATATTTTTCAGGATACTGAATAATTGCTCCAAATACTTGATCATCGAATACAAATTTTTCATGTGGTATTATCTTTAGATCTATCCTCATTGAGGAAGCTCTAGTTTTTATTACATCAATGGTTTGTGGAAAACATTTATCAGATACCAAAAAAACATTTGCGTCTTTCTCTTTTTTTTCTCTGTTCCTGCATTGATAACTCATTGTCATGGCTTCTGCAGCAGCAGTACCTTCATCAAGTAAGGAAGCATTAGCAATTTCCATAGCAGTTAAGTCGGTGATTAGTGTTTGGAAATTAAACAGAGCCTCTAGTCTTCCTTGCGAAATTTCTGCTTGATATGGAGTATATGCTGTGTACCAGCCAGGATTTTCAAGTATGTTTCGTTGAATTACTCCTGGTAATATATTATTGTAATAACCTAATCCAATGTAACTTCTATAAGTTTTATTCTTTCTGCCTAAATTTTGAACATGTTCTAAGTAACGAGCTTCACTCATTGGATCATCAAGATCTAAATCCTTTGTGCAACGTATATTTTTTGGAATTGTTTTATCAATTAATTCATTGATATTTTCACATCCTATTTTTTTCAACATATTTATAACATCCGTTTTTCTTGGACCTATATGTCTATTAATAAAATCACTTTCAGGTAGCATATATTAAAAATAGTATTTTATCGTAATTTTTTAATTAAAAACATGAATCATTTTTATGTAATTTAGTCACTTAAATATATATAATGTATAGAATATTATATTTTTTTATAAACACTAATATATTTGTTTCAATTAGTGCTTTATGTTTATATAAAATGTCAGAATTATTATTTGGATTTGAAAATTATAAAATCGGCGTATTTGTTTTTCTCTCTACGTTATTTGCGTATAATTATATGAGGTTGCCTGTGTTTTATCAAAAACATTTATTTCAACATTTTTCTACAGATTCTCATCAGAAATTAAGTTATTTTTTTTTATTTTTTTCTGCATTGTTTATTATTTTATTATCATCCTCTTTAGGTTTAAAATTCATTAAATTATTATTGCTACCTATACTAATTAGCATAATATACCCTCTTGTAATTAAGATTAATAATAAACAATATGGTATTCGTAACATCCCATTTTTAAAAATTTTTTTAATATCATTTACATGGTCTTATGTTACGTTATTGTTACCTAATTTATATTATGATGTCGAGTTAGATTATTTTTTGGTATCATCATTTTTTGAAAGATTCCTTTTTGTCCTAGCAATTTCTATACCTTTTGATATAAGAGATTATAATTGCGATAAAATACAAACTATCCCTAACACGATAGGAGTTATTAATTCTAAAATATTAGCTTGGTTTTGTTTATTTATAATACAAGTTTCATTAATTATTAATGCTGTTCATAGCAATATTACAATCTCTGTTTTTTTAGGATTATTTTTATCTATTGAAATATGTTCTTTAGTTATATATTTTACAAATCCTCAACGATCTTCTTTTTTTTATAGTATTTTGGTGGAATCTCTTTCGATAGTTATGTATTTATTAGTATTAATAGCTTGCATTTTTTAATTTTCATATCATGAATAATAAATTTGATATTTCTTTCGCACAGCGGTTAGATTTGGAAGACCCTTTGTCTAAATATCGAGATCGTTTTCATCACCCAAAACATAAAGATAAAAACAGTATTTATTTTACTGGTCACTCTTTAGGTTTACAACCAAAGAATGCTACTTATTATTTTGATCAAGTATTAGAAGATTGGCAATCAATGGGAGTAGACGGTCATTTTCATGCACAAACACCATGGTTTGACTATCACAAGAGTTTAACAGATCATGTTGCTACTCTTGTAGGAGCTAAAGAAAAAGAAGTAGTCACCATGAATGCACTCTCTGTTAATTTACATTTGTTACTAACATCCTTTTATCAACCCACAAAGAAAAAATATAAAATTTTATGTGAACCAAATCTTTTCCCCTCAGATTTATATGTATTAAGAAGTCAGGTTGAGTTAAAAGGATTTGACCCAGAAGAATCTATTATTTTTTTACCAGTTAATGAAGATGGTGTGGTTGAAGAGAGAGATGTGTATAGCATAATGGAATCTTATAAAGATCAATTAGCGCTTGTTTTTCTTGGTGGAGTTAATTATTATACGGGACAAGTATTTAATATTGAGAAGATTACGCAGAAAGCTCATTTATACAATATTATGATTGGTTTTGATTTAGCTCATGCTGCTGGAAATATTGAACTAAAACTTCATGAATGGGGTGTAGATTTTGCAGCTTGGTGTTCTTATAAATACTTAAATTCAGGACCAGGCAATGTTTCATCAGTTTTTATACATGAAAATCAAATTAGAAAAAACCCATTTCGATTATCAGGTTGGTGGGGACATATAGAACAAAATCGCTTTTCACTTTCACAGAAATTTGAAGCTATTAATACAGCAGAAGGATGGCAACTATCTAATGCTCCTATATTCGGCATGTCCATTTATAGAGTTTCACTAGAAATATTCAATGAGATTGGTGTCTCAAATCTAGTAGCTAAAAGGATTAAACTATCAGGTTATTTAGAAGATGCAATTATGTCATTTAATAATTTATCTAGTAAAATCAAATTTAAAATCATCACACCAGGTTTAGCAGAAGAAAGAGGTTCTCAACTATCTATTATGATTAATTTTGATGGACAAAAAATCTACAGAGCTTTAAAAGAAGCTGGTGTATATGTTGATTGGCGCAAGCCAGATGTGATGCGTATAGCAGCTGTACCATTATATAATTCATTTGAAGATATTGCTAAATTCTATCATATTTTATTTAAATGTATTTAACCAATAAAAAAATAAGTGTTGTTGGAGGTGGCTTAGTTGGTAGTCTATTATCAATTTATTTAACTAAACAAGGAGCTAAAGTTTCGGTATTTGACAAACGTAACGACATAAGACTAGATGAATGTGGCGCTGGCAGATCAATTAATCTAGCATTGTCAAATAGAGGAATGCAAGCACTAGAAGAAGTGGGGGTTTTAAGTGATATCATGAGTATTGCTATGCCGATGTATAAAAGAATCATCCATGCTGTAAATGGCGATTTGACTCAGCAGCCTTATGGGAAAAAAGGACAAGCAATATACTCTGTTTCTCGCCATGTTTTGAATGCTAAATTAATTGATTTAGCTGAGAAGAATTTAGTTAATTTTTCATTCCAAAAAGAATGCTCAGGTATTGATATTCATGCAACTAAATTATATTTCGATCATGAGGCTAGCATTCAATTTGATTTTATTTTTGGTTGTGATGGTGCAGGGTCGATTATTAGAAAAGGTATGTGTAATTTTTCTTCAGAATTCAATGTAGTTGAGGAGCTGATTGATTATGGGTATAAAGAATTAACTATACCAGCTAATAATGATAATACACATAAGTTATCAAAAGATGCTTTACATATATGGCCAAGAAAATCTTACATGGTCATTGCTCTTCCAAATTTAGATGGAACATTTACGTGTACACTGTTTGCTCCTACTAAAGGACATAATTCATTTGAATCATTAACGAACCATAGTGATGTTGATATTTTTTTTAGTGAAAACTTCTTTAATTTGAAGAAAATAATTCCAGATTTATCAGATCAGTATTTTAAAAATCCTTTAGGAGCTTTAGGCTTTATTAATACTAACTCTTGGAAACAAAATAACACATTCTTACTTGGAGATTCTTGTCATGCTACTATCCCTTTTTATGGACAGGGAATGAATGCAGGTTTTGAAGATTGCTTTTTATTAAATAATTATATAGTTGAAAACGGTGGTTTAGACACGGGTTTCATAGATCAATTTTTGAATAATAGAATGATCAACACTAAGGCGATGCAAGAATTGTCAAGAATTAATTTTACTGAGATGCAAGATAAGACTGCTAATAACGAATTCCTTCTACAGAAAAAAATCGAAGCATGGTTTTCAGAAAAGAATCCAGAAATATGGGTACCACTATATTCAATGGTTACCTTCAGTCATATTCCTTATAGCATTGCATTAAATAAAGGTATGGAGCAGGATTTGATTATGAAGCAAGTAATGACAGATAATAATTTAAAAGAATCCTTTTCTGTTGCAGAGTTAGAAGAGAAAGATATAGAAAATAAAATTAAGGCCTTTTTAACTTAGTTCAAGTTAGTTTAAAAATGGATTATTTTTTTTTTCAAACCCTATAGTGGTATTCTCTCCATGTCCACAAAAAACAGTTATTTGTTCGTCTAAAGTTATAATCTTGTTGTGGATGCTGTTTATTAAGTCGGAATGATTACATCCAGGTAGGTCAGTTCTTCCAATACTCATTAAAAACAACACATCTCCGACAATAATGACGTGATCTTGTTTATTTAATAAACATATGTGTCCGGGTGAATGTCCTGGAGTAAAAATAATTTCCCATTTAGTGTCTCCAAGTATAATAATATCTTGTTCATTAATGAATTCAATATTTAATGGTGGTGGTTCTAAATCTACATTATATAGTTTTGCTATATCTAAGGATCTTTCGAGGAGAGGAAAATCTTTTTTATGCATCTTAGGTCGAAGATTATATTTTTTTGAAATAAAATTATTACCAAAGATGTGGTCTAAGTGACAATGAGTGTTGATTAATTCTATTGGATTTAGTTGATTGTCTTCAATATAATTCGTTATCTCCTCCTTTTCTCTTTGATTTGAGCATCCAGGATCAATAATCATACAGTCATTATTTGAACTTATTATGTATGTGTTTTCTTGGAATGAATTAAAAGTAAATTTTTTAATATTCATCTCTTTAATTAAATTTATATATTGTATATGAGACACGAAGATATTAAAAAGGATGTAAAAAAAATTACAAAATCTATTTTTGAAGAAATAGTGAGTATTAGACGGTGGATTCATCAGCATCCCGAATTGTCTTTTCAAGAGGAAAACACATCAAAATATATTTGTTCTATTTTAAATAAATATAATATCCCTTTTATCCATAATATTGGAGGATATGGTGTTGTTGCTTCTATTGAGTCTAATACCCCAAGTGATAGAGTCATTGCGATAAGGGCTGATATGGATGCTTTACCAATTCACGAAAAAAATGATGTTACATATAAGTCTATCAATGATGGTGTTATGCATGCATGTGGTCATGATGTTCACACTGCTATTGCATTAGGAACAGCTATTGTTTTAAATAAATTAAAAGACAAACTCAAGGGTAGTATTAAAGTTATTTTTCAACCTGCAGAGGAACAAATACCAGGTGGTGCCTCTATTATGATTAAAGAGGGTGTACTTGAAAAGCCCCATGTTGATTTAATATTAGCCTTACATGTTTTTCCTGAATTTGAGGTTGGTACTGTGGGATTTCGTCCAGGTAAGTATATGGCTGCATGTGATGAGTTATCAGTGACGATAAATGGTAAGGGTGGTCATGCAGCATTACCTGACAAAGTTATAAATCCAATTACTATTGCTTCAAGATTGATTTTAGATCTTAAAAAGAAAGCACTTGACTTATCATCTGGACACAAATATATATTAGAATTTGGTGATTTTCATGCATATGGCGCTTCTAACGTTATTCCTGACACTGCTTGTTTAGCAGGGACTTTACGGACATTAGATGAAGATTTTAGAATTCGATTGCATCAGTTATTACTAGATGAAGCTAATGCAATGAGTATAGATACAGGGGCATCTTGTATTGTAAATATAAAAAAAGGATATCCCACACTATATAATGACCCTGAAGTAACAAAGCACTGTAAAGATATCAGCGAGTATTTTTTAGATAGTGATTCTGTTAGGGAACTAGATATTAGAATGGCTTCAGAAGACTTTTCTTATTTCTCACAAGCTCGTCCAGCTTGTTTTTTTAGATTGGGTGTTGGTAATATTAAAAAGAAAATCACTCATTTGGTACATAGCCCCTACTTTAATGTCGATGAAAAAAGTATAGAAATAGGTGTTGGTTTAATGAGCTATCTAGCAATTTCTAATTTGCTAAATCTGAAAAAATTTTAATTTTCATTAATCTAATCTCATCATCTTCATATTCATTCTCAAAGTAGTTTTGAGCATCTTCTATTGAGTCAGTGTGTGCTTCTTTAAGATAATAATCTTTTATTTCATTTTGTTGCACTTCATCTAATATGTCATTTATATGGTAATCTATATTAATTTTTGTGCCTGATTTGACGATGTTTTCTATCTCGTTTATTAGAGTTTCCATACTGATGTTTTTTTGCTGTATAATGTCATCAAATGGCAGCTTTCTATCAGAGCTTTGAATAATAAAAATTTTTAAATCATTTTTCTTAGGTTTTGATTTTATAACATAGTCTTCGGTTTTCTTTATGTTATTTTTCTCAACATATTCTTTTATTGCATTTGTAAACGGTTCACCATATTTCTTAATTTTTCCTACCCCCACTCCAATTATATTTTGTAATTCTTCATTATTTATTGGATATTGTATTGCCATTTCTTCTAATGATGGATCTTGAAAAATTATAAAAGGAGGAACATTTTTTTTCGAAGCAAGGTCCTTTCTAACTCGTATAAGAATTTCAAGCAGCATATTATCATGTGAGGATAATGATTTGTTTTTCTTTTGATTTTTAATCATTAAAAATTGAAATGGTTTGTTTAAAAATAATTCTCCAAGCTCACCAATTTTTAGTTTTCCATTTTCTATATTTTTTTCAATCAATTTTTCTAATACGGCTCTTTCAATCAATAATTGAATAATAGATTTATGTGTTTTATTAAGTTTGTTAAAATTGGATAATTCCGATAATTTAACATGGCCGACGTTACTGTCATGTCCTTGTAGGATTGAGATTAATTCAATCATATTAAAATGGCCATTTACCTCTTTCAGTAATTCTAATATAATTGTTAATTCATTTTGATAATCTTTGTATGTTTTTGGATTTTTGCAATTATCACATTTTTCTTTACATGCATTTTTTTCATAATATTCACCAAAATAATGGAGTATTTGCTTCCTTCTACAATCTTTAGTCTCAACATATGAGATCATATCTTCTAAGAGCTTTTTTCCAATTGTTTTTTCTAAAGCAATTTTTTTAGAATTAAAGCTTTGCAATTTTTCAAGATCTTCTTTTTTATAGAATAAGATACATTGACCTTCACCACCATCTCTACCGCATCTTCCGGTTTCTTGATAATAATTTTCCAGGCTTTTGGGCAAATTATAATGGATGACATATCTCACATCAGGTTTGTCAATTCCCATTCCAAATGCGATAGTAGCAACTATTACATTTACTTCTTCCATTAAAAATGAATCTTGTGTTTGAACACGAATTTTTTGTTCTAGTCCAGCATGATAAGGGAGACTCTTAATATTGTTTAAATTTAATATTTCTGAAATCTCTTCAGCTTTTTTTCTCGCTAAACAATATATAATCCCGGATTTATGTTCATTTTTTTTCACAAATTTGATTAGCTCTCTATCAACATTTATTTTATCTCGTATTTCATAATAAAGATTAGGTCTGTTAAAAGAAGAGATGAATAATTGACTATCTTCCATTCCTAAGTTTTTAACAATATCTTTTTTTACTTTTTCTGTAGCAGTTGCAGTAAGGGCAATCACAGGTTTTTTATTAATTTCTTTAATGGTTGTTTTTAATTTTCTATACTCTGGTCTAAAGTCATGTCCCCATTCTGAAATACAATGCGCTTCATCAATCGCAAAAAAAGAAATTTGACATTTACGTAAAAATTCCACATTATTTTGTTGGTTAATGGTTTCTGGTGCTACAAATAGCAGTTTAGTTTTCCCATTTAAAACACAATTTTTAACATTTTCTTTCTCAGATTTTGACAAAGTTGAATTGAAAAAATGTGCAATATTTTCGTCTTCAGCATAACTTCGAATTGAATCAACCTGATTTTTCATTAGAGCAATTAACGGAGAAATAATTATTGCTACACCATCAAGCAATATTGCTGGTAATTGATAGCATAATGATTTACCACCACCCGTAGGCATGATTACAAATGTATTGTTTCCCTTCATTATAGATGTAATTGCTTGTTCTTGATTTCCTTTAAATTTATTAAATCCGAAAAAATCTTTTAAACAGACATTGATTTTGTGATGGATATTTTCCATTTTCTAAATGATATTTTTTACTAAAAATCAGTTAATTTTACCTACATTAAGTTAATTATTTTTTTTTAGATATGGGAAAGGATATTGATATAATTCAAACAGCAAAAATATTAATTAGTGAACAGATTGATTCTTTAAACGCTTTAAATAATAGAATCAATCATAATTTTAAAAATATTGTTGAATTAATCGCAAATCATGGAGGTCGGTTAGTTATTATTGGTTTAGGGAAAAGTGGTATTATAGGAAGAAAGATTGCGGCAACTTTAAATTCCACAGGGACATTATCGTCATTTATACATGCTAGTGATGCATTGCATGGAGACTTGGGTAACATTGATTCTCAGGATATTGTTCTTTTTATTTCTAAAAGTGGTAATACAGAGGAGTTAAAAAAAATTATACCGTTAATTAAATCTATGCAGCTTAAAATTATTGCTATGACAGGCAATACAGATTCATATTTAGCTCTTCAAGCAGATTATATATTAGATGTTTCTATTGTTAGAGAATCTTGTCCTAATAATTTAGCACCGACTACTAGCACTACAACACAATTGGTGATGGGTGATGCATTAGCTGTTAGTTTATTACAGTTAAAAGATTTCAAACAATCAGATTTTTTAAAATTTCACCCAGGTGGTATATTAGGTAAAAAATTAACATTAACTGTGAATGATTTATGTGACTTAAACAATAAACCCAGTGTATATGCAGAGGATAATTTAGATAAAATTATTATAGAAATATCTTCAAAAAGATTAGGGGCTACAGCTGTGATTCAGAATAAGGAAATTATTGGTATAATTACAGATGGAGATCTTAGGAGAATGCTAGAAAAAAAACAAGAATTAAGAACAATAAGAGCACTTGATTTAATGACTTCTAATCCAAAAAAAATTGATCATTCGGCTTTAGCTTATGATGCCTTTAGTATGATGAAGCGGCATAGTATTACTCAATTATTAGTTACATCTAATAATAAGTATTTTGGTATTATTCATTTACATGATATTGTAAAGCATAATATTTTTTAATTATGATTGAGAATCAAGAAAAGCGGCCATTTTTTTCTCATTTAGAGGATTTGCGTTGGCACTTAGTTAGATCTGTGTTGGCTATTTTTTTAGGATCAATAGTTGCATTTTTAAATAAGTCATTTCTTTTTGATCAGATTATTTTTGCCTGCAAAAATAACGATTTTCCTACGTATGTATTTTTATGTAATATATCAAAAAAATTATGTATTCAGGATATGCCATTCATACTAATGAATGTTGAGATGGCGGGTCAGTTTACAATGCATTTATTAGTGTCATTTGCAGCTGGCTTCATTATGGTCTTCCCTTACATATTATTTGAGATATGGTCTTTTATTTCTCCTGCACTATATAAAAATGAGAAAAAAAAATCAATGTTAATTTTTGTATTCTCATTTATTTTATTTTTAATAGGAATATTATTTGGATATTTTGTGATTGTGCCTTTTTCAATTAATTTTCTAAGCTCCTATTCAATTAGTGGGGTTATAGCAAATAATATACACTTCATATCGTTTATTAAAACTATCACAACTCTAGTATTAACCACGGGTTTTTTGTTTCAATTACCTTTATTGATATATTTTCTTACTAAATTTAATTTCATTAATTCGACCCAATTAAGACAATACAGACGACATGCTTTCGTTATTATTTTATTAATTGCATCTATTTTAACACCACCAGATATTTTTAGTCAAATTTTGATAGGTTTACCAATATTTGTTTTATATGAGTTTTCAATTTTAGTTGCTGTTTTAACATCGTCAAAAAAATGAAATTAATAGCTAATAATTTAAAAAAAAAATATGGTCAAAGATATGTTGTGAATGATATTTCCTTGTTTTTAAAAACAGGTGAAATTGTAGGTTTATTAGGCCCAAATGGTGCAGGTAAAACAACAACTTTTTATATGTTAGTTGGTCTCATTCGCTCTTTTGAAGGCAGTGTATTAATTGATAAAATAGATATTTCTAATCAGCCAATGTATATGCGAGCTAGGAAAGGATTAGGATATCTTCCTCAGCAACCTTCTGTATTCACTAAAATGTCAGTGCAGGATAATCTGCTAACAGTTTTAGAAACCTTGAATTTCGATAAAAAGAATAGAGATTATAAGCTTGACGAAATATTAAATGATTTTGGATTATTAAAAATTAGACATACAAGAGCAGATGTATTATCTGGTGGTGAAAGAAGACGATTAGAAATCGCGAGATCTATTGCTATGGATCCTCAATTTATTTTATTAGATGAGCCTTTTGCAGGCGTAGATCCAATTGCTATTCAAGATATTCAACACATGGTCCAGAAGTTAAAAGAAAGAAATATAGGTGTGTTAATTACAGATCATAATGTAAGAGAAACATTATCGATAACAGATAGAGCATATTTGCTCTATGATGGTAAAATCTTAAAATATGGAAACACTCGTGAGTTAATTAATGATGCGGAGATTAGAAAATTATATTTAGGTGATAATTTCAAGTTTTAATTACTTCATAAGTATATTGTTCAGTTATTTGATTTACTAGTAACTTGTCGCAAATACTTTCGATAGTTTCTTTTGCTTCCTTTAAACTTTCACTTTCTACATGAAAAGTAATATGTTTCCCTATTCTAATATTAGAGATGTTGTCTATGCCTAGCTTCGTTGTGTTATTTTCTACCGTCTTTCCTTGTGGATCTAGTAGTGCATCTTGTGGCATTATATTGATTTTAACAGCAAATTTCATTTTGGTTTTTTACGTTATTAGTTTTTTTACACTTAAAAGAATGTAAATTAAAATTATTAATGGT
>PBHR01000052.1 GCA_002720275.1 Methanobacteriota archaeon | reverse complement strand
GTTAGGAGTAACGAATGTTACTCTTATGATAGATGTTTAAGATTTTATGCAGATGATAGATGGGATGATGACCTATCAACATCTAATGATAATACTGGAGGTATCTTAAATTTAATTTCAGATAATGAATATAGAACAAATAATCAAGTTCAAAAAATTTATGATACTTCTGAAAGAACATTAAATCCCTGGAGTGCATTTGAAGTAAGTTTTTGGATGAAAACAATGTCACCTGAAAAGGTAGAGGAATGGATTGATGATTGTGATGTATGTGGAGATTTAACTCCTTCTCTTGATAAAGCTTATGTAGAAGCTGGATTCATTAGGGATGGTGATTCCATTTATGATCATACTAAAAAATATGATACAGCAGCTTTAGATGATGTTGATTCTCAGTTTTATCATAATGGTTATATGGATGCTCAAGGTTATCATAATTCAATTGTAGATATAACTGATACATCGTCTCCATTTGGAACTCAAGCTAGATTTAACAATTCAGAATTTGATAAATGGGAAAAGTTTAGTTATACTTTTAATTTAGGAATGCATTGGAGTAATCCATTAGAAGAAGGAGCTATAAATTTAAACAATATAAGTTTCTTTATACAAACTAGTGGTAATGAACAAGGAGGGGGTTTTAGAGGTGAAGTTTTTATAGACGATATAAGTGTTAAAGAATCATATAAGTTTATTCCTGATGTTGATGTTAGAAAGAAAAAAGGACCAGATGATTATGGAGATGCTGTTTTAACAAACTATTATGATGCAGAACTTGAACCTGATTTATATGCTGATACAACTGCACCATTGGAAGCACAATTTTATTTTTATCCAAGATTTAATTATAATTCAATATTTCATTCAAATAAAACAATTAATCACAATGATTTTAGAGAGGGAATGTTTTATTTATATAATGTAGATTGGGGTGATGGTACTGCAAAAGATTTTACTATTGAACCTATTAAACTTGGTGAAAATACCGCTGTGTATCACACATATGAAACTAGTGGTATTTTTGAAGTTACTGGAACTATGATTAGAATGAAACCTGATGAAGATTATAAACCACTGGGTGTTATTAGTAATAAAAGGTTTAGATTATTTATAAATGTGAACGAAGCATTAGATGAAGATTTTCTATATTTTGGAACAGATGGTTTCTCTTTTATTCCATATAGAAATACATTACCCGTTGTTGGTGGATATTCAGAACAGAGTATCTATTATAAATCTATTAAAAGACAACTTGGAATATTATCAGATGATTTAGATATTAAAACTTCATTTAAAAGTTTAGGTGATAGATTAAAAACAGAAATAGCTTTAGATAAAATGGATAGTTCTTATAGTGATGGGTTTGATTTATTAAATGAGTATAAAAAAGAAAGAGTTGATATTGATGGGACTACAATTTATAATGGTGTAAAAACATTTTCTAATGAACTTGGAAAATCAATTGGTGATGGTGATATAACCAATATTAGATATTTTAATAAACCATTACAATTATGGAGTTTTTTAGGGTTAGAAGAAGGGACAAATAGAAATCTTGGTATAATTGGAATGCATAATGATCCAATGGTGGGATGCATTGCTGTTGTGGGTGGTTCAGATAATGATACACCACATGATCCTACAGATGACATTACAATACCAGAAATTGGATTTACAGATTATAATACCTGGCCAGGTTATGAAAATTTAAGAACTTTAGGAGATGCAATTTGTAATTCAAGATACTTTTGTTCTCAATTTTTTGGTTATCCTGAGGAGAATTTTCTACTGCAGCTATATAAAGGTGAAGCTACAGATCCTGATAATAGAACATATAACACATTAGATTGTATTTTAGATGAGGGTTATGTGCCAGATGCTCCACCAGATCATCCTTCAAATCCAAGTAGTATACGATATTGGAAAAATATTATTCCTGAAGATTATTCTATATTTAATAGAAATGGTATAAACTCATATATAGATAGTGATGGTGAATTACAATATAGTATTAGTGAAACAATATCAGATACAACACAAAATTGGAAAGAAGACGAAAATGGTAATGTTCCTTATTATCCTGTTTTACCAATATATGGACCTGATGGTAGATTTATATTTAATGAGTATCCAGAAGGTACAATACCATTTCCTTTAGAAGGTCCAATTACGGATGAAAGTTTTAATGAAGAAGCTCTAAAAATATCAATAAACAGAAGAACTTTAGAATCAAATGTTTTTGATGATTTTAGCGGAAATAATAATTATGGATTTGCGTTTACTGATTATAAACCACAATTTGAAGAAGAAACACTTAAACCTAAAAAAATTAAAACAGCGGGTATAACTCGATACAGTAAATTTAGAGGAGCTTTTTAATGTCGTCCAAAAAAATGCTTATAAAAAATAAACCAACTCGTGGTGAGATGGGTGTTTATACCTACAAAACAACTACAGAAAATACTGATAGTTATAAAGATTCGGATAGTGTAGCTCTTAGGTATGATAAATTTGAAGGACAAGATTTATATTCAACTTCAGTTGGTGATAGTATTAATGCGTCTATATGTGATTCTAAAATTCAAAGTACACTTAATCCATATAATTCTGACGATAATACAGGACTGTCTGATTTAAGATTTACTGGACAAAACTTTATTGAAATTAATTATGTTGACATACAAAACACAGGAGTTAATAGTAATATAAATGATGTTTATTTTGAATTTTTTATATTTTCAAAAATATTTTTTAATCCTTATAACTCTGATGGTAGTAAAAAAAGTTATGATTCAATAAAAAATGGAATGAAACAATCAGGTTCAGCAGCTAGATTCTTTTATCAATCAGGTCCTAATTATAGTGAAGATAGAGAACCGGGTAAAGGATTGTTTACAGATATTCAAATTTGTGAAAACTTTGATGTTATTGGTAATAGTATTACTTTTGGAGGAACTGATGATCATGTACTTACCGGCAGTAACACTACTTGGATAGAACCAGCTCCATATACAGCACCTAGGACTTCTGGTCCTAGAGATGAATTTAATCCTACTCGAACTATATTGATGAGTGTATTGGATGGTAGTGGTAACGAAAAATCATCTTATGAAAATCCTCATATTGCAAATAATAATTTAACAACAGTATTTAATGAAGATGGTGAAGCAAATCCTATTTATATAGGAGCTCATATGGATGGTGATTTGAATCCAACAAATGGTCCAGATAGAAGTAGAAAACAATCTGTTGCGTTATGGTCATTTGATGCTTCCGACCTTTTTGATTTTGATACTGATGGAAATCCAATACCAAAAGTCACAACACTTGAATGGGATAATCATGAAATTTGGAAAGAAGGTGGTCATGGTAAAGCAGCCGCTTGGACTGGTAGAGGATTAAAAGTGACAATAAACACTTTAGGTGGAATTGGTGAAGACACTCCTGAATTTGGTTCTATGCCATCTGAATATTCTGATATTATAGCAGATGTTACTCCACCAATAGGTAGATATGATCAAGATTCTTTTGACTCTATGGTAACACAGATGAACCCATATAGTCAATTACAATCTTCTTTGCCTATTACTACAAATTTTTGGAAAACCTTTTATGACAGTCCTTTTGCGGATTATATGCCTGTATCATATGTTGAACTTTCTTCCAATGTAAATTTAAGTGATAATGATTTTCAAATATATTATGAAGATTCAAATGAAAGAATTATAATGTCTGCACCAAATTTAATAAATTTGAGTTTTGATGTAACCATTGTCGCGGAACAATTTGGAAATCCATTTGACTTACAACAAGAAACTGCAGGAAAATTATCAGATGGTAGTGATTCTGAAAAGTATCCTAATGGTCACCCATATCATAATATTCCTCTTTATAGTTTTTATCCATCTGAAGATACGAACTTTTGGACCGAAGCTGTAGATATAAGAAGTAAATTCTCTGATAGTTCTATAAGAGTATATTCCTATAACCCCAGTGGTGATAATACTGATACTCATGACATCGGTACAGAGGGTAATACAAGTTATTGTTTTTTTGTTATCGATTGGGATGATAGAGATGATAAATATGAAACAATTGATGATGTTTTAGTAGATTGGCCAAGATCTCAAGCTGAGTTAGCTGATAAAAAAGCTCAAAATTTATATCACCCACAATGGATTGATAATACAGCATCAAATGGATTAAGAAATAATTTAAATAACTTTTATTCTACTCCTGGAATTAAAACTATAAAAACTATTATGTTTTCACATAATACGGTGATGGATGATACGGGTGTTTATAATAACCCCATAGAACCACTTAGATGGAAACTTATAACAACAAGAGTATTTTTAGACATACCTACAAATGAATTTCCAGATTTTGGTACTGTTGGTGGTGATGATTATGTTACATTACCATGGCCTTATACTACACCTATAATTGGTGGTATTAGTGAAGAGTCAAAGTATTATAATTCAATTAATGATATATTGGGTGGTGGTAAAATAGGTGACTTGGATATAATTGATGAAACATTTTTAGTAGAGTCTAAAGAAAATGATGAGGTTGGTGATAATGTAGAAAAATTAGATTTAGAACAAATTAGATATTTTAGTACTGGTGTATATGATATAAATAATTTTTTAAATATACCAACTGAACAAAATCAAGTTGTTGATAATTCAAGAGATTATTTGGGTTCTTTACCATTTCCTTTTTACTGGGAAGAATTTAATGTTGCAGGTCCAACAGTGATACAACTTACTCCACCAATTTTAAATATGACTTGGGAATATAATGATTTACAGATAACTACAGTTAACATAGCAGAGGGAATAACACAAATTACTCACATTAATAGTGGTTATACAGCACAATTAAATAATGATGTGTGGATTGGAGAACTACATACATTAATAACTGGTGAAAACTATACTTTTTATACGAATCAAACGGTTAATTGGTATCTACCACCACTATCAGATGATAATCAATATTTAGATTCAAATGATTTAACATTATGGTCAAATGTTGGAAGGCCTGATATAGCTGATTATATGTATAGAAAAATGTCGAATCTACCAATTAATGATAGTTTTTATATTATGCCAAGTACATCCAATGATGGTGGATACTATGGATATGAAAATTATCAAACTATAGATGATGTTCCTTGGCCACCACCCCACCATCCTATTGGAGACCAAATGTTCACATCAGAAAAAGATGAGGATGGTAAGTGGATAGGTGGTTCACAAACTATGAGTACTCCACCAACACTTACATGGATGGGTGGTAACCCCATAGTAATGTCTAATAATGATAATCTTAGTAAACCTCCTTCTGATGATGATTCTGTTATGGGTGGTCAGTTTGGTGGTGGATATGGTGGTTCTTCAGAGGAATGTTTTGTAGCTGGAACAAAAGTTAAATTATCAAATGGTTTAGAAAAAAATATTGAAGATGTTAAAGTTGGTGAAGAAGTTCTTTCATATAATATCCATACAGAAAAATTAGAACCACAAAAAGTTACAAAATTATTTACACAAGTTCGCAATTTAGTTGGTGGTGATATTACTGTTAAAACAAAATTCAACAATAGCGTGGAAACTCATAATACAATTGCAAATCCATTTTGGTCTAAAGATAAAGGATTTGTAGCAGCTGATGCTGATAGATGTAATGAATTACATCAATGGGTTAAAGAAACCAACGATGGAAAAGATACAGAACAATTAGAAGTTGGTGATACATTGTATCACTACAATGGTGAAGAATTACAAGAAGTAAAGGTTATTGAAATTGAAAAAATATTAGAACCTAATATAAGGACATACGATATAACCATTGAAGATAATCATACATTTTTTGCTAATGGTATATTGACACATAATTCTGGCACAGGTGGTGGAGGATGGTCAGATGATGACTTTGATGATGATAATAATCAGCCTGTATATGGTTGTAGAGACCCAAAATCATGCACTTATAATCCAGAAGCAACAATTTCAGATCCTCAAGCTTGTTATTATGGACAACACTATAGAGTAGCTGAAATAATAAGAAATTGGATTGGTTGGTTTCAAGCTATGCCTGATTACAATTGGGATGATAGTCAACCTGGATATTTTCTTCCTTCAGATCCAGATTTCCCTAATTCAAATGAAGAAGGTGCTAGGTGGGGTGAATATTATTGGTTAGAACATTTTGATTATGATATGAATCATATGAATGATGGTGAGTGTGGATATGCTGGTGGTGTCAATCTCGAAGACCAGTTACAAGAACCAATTAGGTCTTTATATAAAATGGTTGCAACTACTCCTTCACAATTTTTAGAAGACAATTTAACTCCACATCCATATTATCAGATGGGACAACAAGAAATAATTGATTGGGCTGAAGGTTTATGGAATGGTACTGGGCAAGAATATGATAGTGATTATGATTATATAGATGATGTTACTCTAACTTATCCTACTGATTCAAGTATATATACACCTGATTCACCGTTTGATGAACTGGTTTTACCGAATTTTCCAATACAAAATGGATGTGATTTAGCTCCATATGAATGGTTAATTTCTAATAATGGAGATTTATTATATAATGTTCCCCACACTGTTGAAATACAAGGTGTACAATTACACTTACCTTTTCCATATGATATGCAGACTCACACAAAACTTGTAGAGGGTGATGAGGGATACGAAGAGGGAGTGAGTCTTCCAGAAAGTTGGGTGGTAGCCAAAGGAGCACAAACTATATTGATGTTTGATATGACTGAAGGTACTACTGTCTCTGGATGTGGTACAATGGTTAATTTAAATCTTAGTCCAAATGATTGGAATCCTAATACACATGGAAGTCAAATTACATACACCTTTTCAGATAATATGTCAAATGCAATTCCTATGGTTTACTATCAATATCCAAGTGGGTGTACCGATATATTAGCAGAAAATTTTGATCCTTTTGCAGCGGAAGATGATGGTTTATGTACTTATCCGGCGTATAGATTTCCAGGTATTTATTATAATATTGATCCAACTCGAACTGAAGAAAGATATATACATTTATATAATGAGGTTATAATGGATGATGAGGGTAATATAGAAAGATATTGGAATGGTGAAATAACTTCAAGAACTTTTTCTGAAGAAAGTTCTGTTGGAGAGATATTTATAGGTGATACCTCTGATTTAAGTTTATATGAGAATTGTAAATTAGAGTTTAATATGGGTAATTTAACCAATAAAAGTATTTATGATTCAAGTGGAAACTCAAATAAAGGATTATTAATTGGAGATTATAAAATTAAAAAAGCACAAAAAAATGAACCAATGAGAAGAGATTCCTATATAAAACTACCACAGAAAACTAAAACGGATGGAGCTTTATAAGTATGGCTAACTTAGACTATGATTATAATAATAACGATTTTCAACTAATAAACGATGGTATTTCATCTGGTATTCAATTATCTAGTGGAGATTATGTTAGAATTTCTGTTTATGAAAATGAATCAACAGATATTTTAGAATATAATATTTCTATTGGAAATCCAGATGATAATATTAATAAAAAAGCTATATTTTATTCATCATTAGATGATACTCCATTCGTTATTAACACTTCACCTTCAAGTGGTGGTGTTTTACCTACAAACAAAATAATTGGTGGAACAGATAATAATGATTTTAAAATTTATGTCAGAACAAATAATGATTCAGGATTACAAGATTATTATTTAAAACCAAATGAGTTATTTGATAAAGAAGAATTACCTGATGGTAATTATACAATTCAAGTTGATTTTTTAAAACAATTAGCACCAACTTATTCTTTACAATCTAATCTTGATAGTTTACCATTTCCAAGTTATTATCAACAATTTGATGTTAACAAAGATACAAATCTAAATGTATCTGATATTGAAGATTGGACTGATTTATACGGTAGACCTGATATAGCTATTTATATTGGTCAACATATATTAGATCCAGATACATATCCTATTCCAACATTAGATAATGCAACTGTTGAACAGGAATCATCTGAACCCTTTTTTAATCCATACTATAACCCTCAAGTCGGAAATTTATTTAACTTTATAATTAAAGAAATTTCAACTTCAAGAAAAGAAGTTCGTTTAAAACTATTAGATTATAGTTTTTCAAGAATTGAAACAGATGGTGGAAACTTAGTAGATTCTTTTATTATAAATGATATAAAAAATCAATTAAATTCTAATACCGATTCTTATCAGTTTGAACATATGTTAAATATTGGTAATGGTAGACACATACCAATTAATAATTTTCATTTTGATGCAGTAACGGATGGGAAAGATAATCAATCCATAATTTTAAGATTGTATGAACCTCTTCCTTATGATGTAAGTAATTTAAAATTAGTTTCAATTGAAAAAGAAATACTGATAACTCAAAGAACACCAATCACTTATGTTTCAGATGTAGAAGCTGAAGTTATTGGTTTCGGATTAAATCCAGATAGTGTTACAAGTTGGTTAAATTTAGATGGTGATAATACAGATTTTCAAAATTATAATGAGTTAACTTCCTCTTTAACTGATAATACTTTACAACAATTTACTTCCGCTAGTTCTCACTATTATCCAAATCTTAATGTAAATTATAACGAATTTGAAAACCATACACATTTTGGTTCCGCTAAAAGAAAACTTGTAAACTTTAAAAATAAAATAAAAACTATTCAAAATTATTATTCTCAAATATCAAGTTCACTTTTAATATCAGGTTCTGTTGATTTAAGTAGTGATACAAATTCAGTTGTACAAATAAGAAAAGATTTATTTAAAAAAATAGATGAAGAAATAAATTCATTTACACCATATGAAAAGTTTTTATATTATGATGGTCAAACAGAATCAACAGCATCAGCTCCTAGTTTAGGAAAAAATTATGCTGATGTAGTTCCTGTTCAGTTTAGTGATCGTAGTTTAAACAATTCAAGTTTTTTAGGAACTAAAAATATTATTCCAGGTAAAGATGGATTTAATGTTGTTTATGAATATAAAAATAATGATGGTAATACTGCGGCTAATATAGATTTATTTGCTTCGAAATATTTTGTTCACGAAAAACCATTTTTTAATTATAGTAGCTCAATTTATTTATCATATTTGATGAAGTCAAATGCTCCATCATTACAAGCTGTTGGAAATACTAATCCATATATGAATAGTACTTTAGGTTTTAATTTACCTAAAGAAGCTTTTTATAGTGCTACAATTAATAATCCTACTCCAACTGGAAGTAAATATCAAAGATATATAGTAGAGGTTTCACAATCATATTGGGTGCCTACTAAGGATTTCGTTAATGAAAGTGGTATAGTGATTGGTGGTGATTTTGCAAATATAGATAATTTTTCAAATCCTCAACAAACTGCAGTTTTAAGTGGTAGTGTTAAAACTGGTTCTTGGCAGATAAAAGATTCAACTGGTAAATATCCAACAACCGTTGTTACTGAAAGTGGAGTTCCATTTTACGGAGCTTGTATGCCGGTTGGTGAATTATTTTATGTAGCTGCTTATGCTCAAAAATCTGCATCACTTGTAACTGATGTTAAAATAACATTTAATAATCCAAGTAATGCTCAACCATTTAGTGAACTTTATCATACAAGTTCAACTGAATGGATTAATTGGTACAATGATATGTTGACAAAAGCTGAAACATTTGATACTAATAACATCCACTCATTAGAAAATAATTTACCAACATACATTCAAGAAAGTTCTGAATATAATGATTTAAAAGATTTCTTATCATTGCAGGGTGAACAATATGATGTTATTAAAAATCATATTGATGGTATTGGTAAAATAAATGATAGAGGTTATAAAAAATTAAATTCACCAGCAGAAAATATTTATCCTATTTTATTAAACAATTTAGGATACGAAGCTATAAATCCATTTTCGGGTAGTTTAGAAGATTCATTAGCATCATATTTAAGTGGTGTCACTTCAATAGATGATATTAAAAACAACACTTGGAGAAAAACTCTAAATAATTTATTATACATATACAAATCAAAGGGGACAAAAAATTCAGTTAGAGCACTATTAAATGTATATGGTTATCCACCAGACATAATTCCAATGAAAGAATATGGTGGAACAACAGAACAACTATCAGATACTTTTGAAACTAATCCTAATCCTGCTATGACTACAGATACTGATATTGGTATTCAAGAGGGAAGTATTCAATTTATTGGAAAAAAAGAAAAATTACATAATTATATTTTTGGTGGTCGTAGTGATAGGAGAATAAATCTTGATTGGTGGATGGATAGTGCAAATATTAATACAATTGAATTTGTTTACAAACATACTAACACAACTCAAAGACAAAAAATATTACAATCTAGTGGTAGTGGTAATCAAAAATTATGGGATTTAACATTAGTACCAAGTTCTGATGGAGTTAGTTCATCATTTGAATTTAGATTAAATAATACTATTTCAGGTTCTTCAGCTATAGCTAGTAATGCAGTTTCGATGTCGACATCATATAAAAATATGAGTAATGGACAACTTTGGAATGTTATGTTACAAAGAATGACGGCTAGTGTTAGTGGTAGTGGAACAAATGAATACAGATTACATTCTTCTTTACAAAATAATACTTCAATACTTAATTATACTTATGTTACAATGTCTGTTAGTGGTGGTATTGCAGTGGATGGTAATCATATAGCTAATCAAAACTTTATTAGTAGTGGTTCAAGACATCAATTATCATCTTCTAATTTAGTTGTTGGTGAAGTGTTTAGTGGTTCTTTATCTGAAATAAAAGCTTGGAGTTCAGCATTAAGTAAATCTAAATTTAGATTACATACACTAAATAAATTTTCAACTACGGGTAACACAATTAATTCACATAAAGAAGAATTAATTTATCATTTTAGATTAAATGAAAATTATTCAAGTGCTTCAGTTTCTGCTTCTGGTCAAAGTTTAACAATTGTAGATTCGTCACCAACTACAAATTTTTCTGATTACTCATTTCAAAGAACAGGTAGTTTTTATACTAACCCTACCAGTTCTATGGCTTACGGTGTTAATATTATTGATGCGTTTTCACTTGGATTACAAGATAATAATTTAAATTCTGAAAATAATAGTAATATTATCATAAGTCCATCACAGAAACATGTAGGAAATCTAAACCCATTTACATCAATTATTAAAAATAAAGAAAAAAAAGATTTTTATTTTTCTAACAAATTAGAAATTGGAACATCACCAACGGATAAAGTAGACCAATATATTTTAAATAAAATGGATAACTTTAATTTTGAAAAATATTATGGGAATCCAATATATCAGTTTTCTTCATCCTATACGGAATTAGATACTTTAAGAAAAAACTTTTTTGAAGCTTTTCCAATTGAAGTTGACACAAATAAATTTATAAGAGGACATGAGAATATTTTTAATAATTATATGGTTGATGGGTTAAAAAAATTAGTTCCAGCTAGTTCTACTTTAAGTGATAGAGATAGTGGTTTTGAAGTTATTATAAAACCAAATTTACTTGAAAAACCTAAATATAGAGCTTTTAAACATTCAGTTGAAACTAATCCAAACACTGCGACGGGTAGTATTGTTTTTGTTGAAAATACAGAATACAAACAACAATCACTTGTTTCTAATCTTGAATTACCATATAGTGCTTCGTTAAGTATGGGTAATGCTTATTCTGCTAGTAGAGATTATATTCATTCACCATTTTTACAACCTGATGGAATTACGGGCTCAATTGATTTTCCAAAATCTGGTTCTTCAATATTTGTAAATAATTTTATTTTATTAAATAAAACAGCAATTGATTTTCCTAAATCAGGTTCAATAGATATGGGTAACAATTATCAAACTGGTAGTTATAAAGTGCCTATATTTTTAAGAAAAGGTGGAATTACTGGATCTGTTATATTTCCATATTCATCTTCAATTAATTTTATTTCAACTCATTTTAATAAATCATTTGAAAATATTCATAATAGTTGGGGAACAGGTGTTGATAAAACACACTTTATAAATTTCGCAGGTGGTACTGGTTCAAATAATAATTATAATGTCGGACACATCGATACAAGATTTACATTCAATTCTATAGGTGACTGTGAACATTATTCATCTTCGTATGGTAAACCTTCAGACTTTAGTGATTCGAGTAGATTTTATAATAGAATAATAGTAACTGAAAATTTAAAATCAGATGTACAATATGATTCAAAAGGTTTTGGAACTGGTTCTGGTATATTTAGTGGTATAATGATGGGTAAAACAAGATATTATTCTACAGCTTCAGATGGTAGTGTTCTTTTACCAAATAATCATGTTAGTAGATATGTTGACCATTTTGTTAACAATATGAGAAATGGTACACAAAATACAAATCCAGGATTTTTCCCTAAAACATCACCTGATGACAAAGCTGTAGATCATTCAACAGCTTCATTTTATAGGGTTAATGTAACTGGTGGTGAGAATCAAATTATAATAAAAGGTGATTCTTCACCAAATTTAGACAATAAGGGTAATGTAACTTACTAATTAAAAAATACTATATTTTTTCAATTTATTTATATTTATATATGAATTAAAGTATTTAATTATTTCAAAGCAGGAGAAAAAAACAATGGGATATTTAGACAATACATCAATTACAGTTGATGCGGTATTAACAAAAAAAGGTAGAGAAATTTTAAAAGATGGTGGTAACTTAAACATATCATCATTTACTCTTTCGGATACGGGTGTTGATTACACACTATGGAATACAGCTCACCCAAGTGGTTCATCACATTATGGTGAAGCGATTGAAAACTTACCTCAATTAGAAGCGAGTGTTCACGCCGAATATAATATGAGAAATAGACTAATTAGTTTAAGTCAAAATTCTATAGCTATTCCTGCTTTAGTTATAGATTCTGGTATGGATGTAGCTAATGGAAGAACCAAAACATTTAATCAAGGTGAAGAAGCATCTGGAGCAATTCAACTTAGATTAGTTGGATATTCTTCAAATACTAATCAAGGTATGACTATGATAATTCAAAAACCAAATATTGTTTCACCTGGAACGGAAGCTACTTTAAATAGTGGTTTAAGTGGAACAACGATGATTAGACAATTTATTTCAACTGAAGAAATTCCACAGGCACAAGCTTATGATTTATCATCAGTAGTTGAAGGAACAGATAGAATTACAAGTGTAAGTTTAACACCTGTACAACAAGATACAGCTGGACAACAAACAAATATTATCTTTATAGATAATGAAGTTGGAACTGTAGTAATTTGCAACATTATAAATAATATTACCACACCAAATAACCAAATCTTATCAGATGGTGGTGTAGGAACATTTTAAAAAATTAATTTAGGAGATTAATAAATGGCTATAGCGGGAACAAATATACAATTAGATGCGACAGAAGGAATGGATATGATAACTACTGTGGAGAAAGTTACAACACCATATTTTTCTGGTGGTTCAGAAACCTTACTAGCAGCTAATATACAATCAGCATCAAATTTAACAGCTACAAACGAAACTTATTTCTTTGGAATATCGAATACAGCAACTCCAACTGTTCAAGAGTTTGATGTTACATTTGGTAGTTTAAATGGATATGGTGCTAATGTTGAAGCAAATACAAAATCAGAAACTGAAGCCGTTTATAAACAATATGCAAGTTTACTTTTGGCTCCTACAGAAGTAACTGGTGGGTTTATAATTTCAAGAAATAATAGTTTAGCAACTGCTCCGAGTAATGCAAAAGTTTCAAGTGGTAGAGATCAAGAAATATTTGTTCTATCTTCTAGACGCTCTAATATGAAAGATAGAATTAATAAAGGAACTTGGACAATTACATTAAGTGGTTCACTAACAAATGGAGCAGATGGAGCTGCAAAATTAGATTTAACAGATGATAGTGCCAACAAAACACCAACTTCAACTCCTGTTGGTGATAGATACAATATTGTTAGTGGTTCTGCTGGGACAATTAGTGGTAGTGGTGCTTCTGATAGAACATATGGATTCTTTTATCCTGACACTGGAATATTAGTATTTAGTGCTACTGAGTTATCCGCTTCAATGCCTGGTAAAGGTGCTAATAAAAATGATACTGTTGAATTTGATAAACTTGAACATAAAGGTTTTGTATTCTCAACACAGACAAATAATAATGAAAAAACAGCTTTAAGATTTATAAACTGTTTACAACCTACTGGTGCTAAGTTATCATTTAGAGATGAAGAAGACCAAGTAAGTGCTCAATATTTTTGTAGAGTTAGAAGTGGACACGCAAACTTTTCAAATAATCCAACATTTGTAAGTGGTTCACAAAATAAATTAAGAAATGATAAAATGAGAGGAAATCCTCAAACATTTATTACATCGGTTCAAATGTATAATAATGCCGGTGATATGGTCGCTGTTGGTCATTTATCTAAACCATTGAAAAAGAATTTTAGTTCAGAAGCTACTATTAAAGTTAAGTTAACTTATTAATGATATGTTATGTTTGTATTCAAGGAGATTG
>PBHR01000051.1 GCA_002720275.1 Methanobacteriota archaeon | reverse complement strand
ATCAATTAGAAATACGAGCAGACATTAATGGGCGCGTAGATCAGCTTGGAAGATCGCTACCTTGGCATGGTAGAGGCCGCGAGTTCAAATCTCGCCGCGTCCACTCTCTTTTAAACATCAAATACTTGATAAAAGTAATACTATTGCCAACTCTAATGAAGTGGGAGTTAAAGCACTTTGGATTAGAACTTTACACTTCTGAGAGTCTCAAGAGAATTAGTAAAGTTGAGATTCACAAGGCGGCAACCTTTGATGAAAAAAAGGGAAGGGAAATCGTACATTATGGATTATTAGATCCTAGATTAGAAGGGCCAAAGAATATTGAAACTTTCTCAAACTGTATTGGGCATATAAAACTACAAACACCACTAATTAGAACTGAATGTTCAAATGATATTTTAGAAATATTACAAGAATGGGCAGAAGAAACTGGTTGTCTTGAACAGGGCATAACAGGGAAAGAAGCGGTAATTCTTGAAGCGCCAAGTATATTTAAAATTCTAGTCGATGTAAAAACAAAAGAGGAAAGATACCTAAAAATGGCCACGGAAGAAGTTTTAGATGTTTTAAAAGCATATGGATTAAGAGAAATCAAAGGAAATGAATTCATCAAACATAACAAAATTGCACTTCCTGAAACCATGATAGTTTGGTATATACCCGTGCCATCAATTCTTGCTAGGCCATCTAGACTTGACAGTGATGGAAATTATGTAGAAAATGATTTAACTTTGAAATTATTTGACATTTTAAGAATCAATAAAAGGATTAAAGAAAATATGGACCGGGGTGCACCGCAGATTGTTATTGAGGATTTATCTGAATTATTACAATATCACTTTACAACTTATCTTGATAATAGAACTCTTGGAATACCTCCTGCAAGAGGAGTAGAAGGAAAACCAGTGGAAACAATCGCACAAAGATTAGGAAAAAACATGAAAGAACATATTCAATATGATATCTTAGAAACAAAAGTAGATTCTTCAATAAAAAGGATTGTCAGATGTATAAACTCTGGTGAGCGGGTAATTCAAGTCGTAGGAGGAAGCATGGATGAATTAGCCGTGGAATTGACAAAACAATGTGCATTAAAAAAAGTATTTTCAAATTTAATTTGGGATGATCCAGTAACCTGTCATCAAATTAATTCTGCTGGCGAATGTAAAAAAATGGTAATTGATGTATTAGAAAATGATGAATTTATACAATGGGATAATTATTCAGCAATAGAAAAATCTACAATAATTCATGCATATAAAGACAGTAAAATAACAGATTTTGGCATTCCTTCTATTTTACCCACTTTTTTGCGGCATGAAAAATTCTATTTGCTTGATGATAAAGAAAAAGTGGTTTTTGAAATCTGTAAAACCGTCTATTCAATAATTGAAAAACAAACAATGGAACGAAATTACCCGAGCATTATAATCATTCCAGATGAAATTGTAAATCACTCGGCTTTAGAAAAAGCATTCCATCTTCTTGAAAGTAATGAATTGTATAGATTAGAAGTTGTATTAATATTATGGAGAGGCCAAAGGCGTATGGCATGGAAAGAAGAAACCGGAATATGGTCAAGGGGAATTTTCACTTACCATCCTACAGACAATTCAAAAAGATATTCATTAATTGCAATAAATCATATTAAAAAAATGAAGGAATTCGAAAACCATCTTGAAGAGATAAAAAGATGGGAAAAATCAGATGAATATGAAAGAGATTTAGTAAATATCTCTACAATTGTTAAATTCTTAATATATCCTGAAATTAAACGTTTAATTGGGCAAGTTCTTCAAGCGGAAGGCAAATTAAAAATTGATATTTTAAGAGAATATACCATTTCAGTTCTAAATGATAAAATCAGCACTACTGAACACGGTGAATGGCAATTTGAATTAAAAAAACAACTAGAAGAGTTGAGGGCACAATCTTATGAAAATAAAGTTCCAATTTCTGAAATACACGAAAAAAGAACAATGAGAGCGAAGTTCGCACGAGAGGCACGAAAACAACCTGAAAAAAGAAAGAAGGATGCTGTTAATCAAGACGAAGTTAAAAAACAACTCAAACAAAATAAGAAAAAAGCAAATCTCACCTATGACGACATTAAAGGACTTGAGCCATTAGTTACTTGGTGTAAAAGGACAGGACGTTTATTTTCAGATGAAGCAAAAGAATTTGGATTTGATGGATATCCAAAAGGTCTGCTATTAACTGGAGTTCCTGGTTGTGGGAAAACAATGACTGCGAAAGTAATCTCTAATGAATGGGGCATGGATTTTAAAAGATATCAAGCCGATGATTTTGTGAGTTCAAATGTTGGTGGAGCAGAAGAAAAAACGAGAAATATTCTTAATGAATTAGATGCTTTTGCTCCAATAATTTGTTTTGTAGATGAGGCAGAAAAGATATTTGGCCAAACAAAAGCAACGGATTTTTATCGTACTCCTGATGCAAGTAGAGATTCTGTTGAAAGTATGATTCTTCAATTCATGGAAGAAAATGAAAAAGGTGTGTTTTTCATATTCACTGCAAATGATTATGAAAAATTATCACCTGCATTAGTAGATAGGTTTGATGAACGTTTCTTCATAGATTTACCAACTGAAGAAAGTCGGAAAGAAATCATAAAATCAACTTTAATCAATAATAAACAGGACTTTTCAAAATACAACTTAGATAAATTAGCCAAAACATCCAATAATTTCACTGGAAGAGATATTCGTTCAGCAATAAATGAAGGGATGATGATTGCATTTGATAATAACCGGAAGTTAAGTGGTGATGATCTAATTAGTGCATTTCAGGTCACTTCTCCAACATCAAAAATACATAAAGAAAATATCGAAAAAATGCGTAAATTAGTTTCTGAAGGAAAAATGCGTAAAGCTAATACTTATGAGCCTGGTGAATTAATAAATTTTGATGATGAAAGTTTTAGAGGTTTTGAATAACAACATCAATCCGCATAGAATTATATGCTAACATTATGAGTTGTAACATTTCGCATCAAAATATGAGAAGGACTCGTATTATCGGCACAATTGGACCTGCAAGTGATAATGAAGGAACTCTAGAAGCATTGGTTGATGCTGGTTTAAATATTGCAAGACTAAATTATAGTCATGGAGATTTAGAACAAAAAACCGAATTAATTCAAAAATTAAGAAAGGTTGAGTTCAAATTTGGAAGGCCACTCGGCATTTTAGCAGATTTACCTGGGCCGAAATTAAGATTAGGAAGTTTTTCAAAATCAATTAAATTATCAAAAAATGATATTGTCAATTTACACTGTGGTAATGAAAAATTAAGTGGTGATTTCAAATTAATTGAGAATAATAATGATTCAAACACATATAACATACCAGTAAGTTATGGAGGGTTATCTGAAGATTTGAATGATGGAGATGCTATTTTAATTGCAGATGGTACTGTACGCTTAAATGTTGAAAAATCCCCTAATAAAAAAGACGGTTTAGTAAATTGTAAAGTGATAGAACCTGGTGTTATTTCAAGTAGAAAAGGTGTAAATGTTCCAGGCACATTAGTTAGTTTACCGTCTGTTGGAGAAAAGGATCTTTTTTCTATTAAACATGCATTAGAAAATGATGTTGATTTTATTGCGGTGTCTTACGTCAGGAATGCTAAAGATTTGCAACCTGCGGTCGAAGCAATAAAAAATGCAGAAAAATACACTCCAATTATTGCAAAAATTGAACATCCTGCAGCAATAGAAAACCTAGATGAGATTCTTGATTTATGTAATGGAATAATGGTTGCAAGAGGTGATTTAGGTGTGGAAATACCTTATGAAGAAGTGCCATTAGTGCAAGAAAAAATAATCGCAAAGACTCTTGAAAGAGGTTTACCTGTCATAGTAGCCACACAAGTGCTAGAATCTATGATTAACAGTCCCGTTCCGACTAGAGCTGAAGTCACAGATATTGCTAATTCAATTAGACAAGGAACTAGTGCACTTATGTTGTCTGGTGAAACTGCAAGTGGCAAATATCCCATTGAAGCTGTGCAAACAATGAGTAAAGTTTGTGCCCATGTAGAACAAGGTTTGGAAACTATGTCTTCTTCTCCGGCTCTTGCAAAATATAGAGCTACTCGAGCTGTTGCACATGCTGGTGTAACTTTAAGTGAAGAAGAAAATATTTCAAGATTACTTGTTGCGAGTCAAAATGGAAATGCTGCAAGATTAGTTTCAGCATACCGCCCCAAATGTCCAATAACTGTTTTTACAAATAAAATTGAAACAATGAGGAAGAATACTATTTTGTGGGGTGTTGAATCAATAATGGTGGAAGAAGAGGAAAGAAGCAGAAGTACAATTCTTAATGCGATTAAAATTTTATTTGATGATGGTAAAATACAACCGAATGATGTTTTAGTTTCGGTTAGTGGTTCTCCTAAAGCAATTTCAGGACCAACAAACACGGTTAGAATTTTTAAATTAAATTCTAAGGGTGAAGTGATTATAGACGAATAAGTTACTCTCTTTTACAAAGGTTCAACTTCCGTTATGATTTCAAACCCATACACTTTGGGGTGTCCGATAGCATGAGCGCGAAGGGAAAAGAAGAAAAAGAAATTAATTATATTCTAACCGATGAATTAAGGTTATTACTTAAACAAAAATTACCCATAGTTGCTAATGTTTGTTTGGTTCTTTTCATTGGTGGTTTTGTACTACAATCGTTAGCGCCAGTTCTACAACCATTTGCAATGGCAGTTTTAGTGTATCTCATATTAAGACCCGGTGCATTATATCTTATGAGAGAATTTAAAATGCGGGAAGGATGGTCATATTTCTTTGTACTTTTAATGTTCATAAATTTATTAATTGGGGTTTTTATTGCAATTGCTTACAATGTTCAAGTATATATGGAAAATGGAGGTATAGAAACTCTTGAAGAAAATTATTCAGAACTGTATATCTCACTAAATAATACAGGGCTGAATGTAAGTGGTCTAGAAGATCCTTTTAATTCCATAGGTGCTGAACAAGGTGCTGGATTTATTGGAACTCTAAGTGGATATGCATTTAGTTCAATTACAATGATTCTATTCCTCGTGTTCATAATTTATGAAATGCCATATCTAGAAGGTAGAATCGCTAGAGCATTCCCTGGAAATAAAGCAAAGAGCATTTCAGAAGTCACTAGAAAAATTGAAGCAAGTGTAAATGCTTACTTGATGACTAAAACAAATGTAAGTATAGGAACGGGGGTTTGTACAAGCCTAATTTGTTTATTATTAGGGGTGCCACTTTGGTTTGTATGGGGAATATTAGCATTTTTATTCAATTATGTTCCATACATTGGTTCCATTATTGCATCAATGCCTGCTATAGTTTTAGGTTATCTTGCGATTCAAGACCCACTCTTTGGCTTACTTTCATGGGAGAGTTTAGGGGGACAATGGGTAGCTGGTACGGTTGTTTTAGTTGTAATAATTTTCAATCAACAACTCTGGGGTGCAGTAATTGAAACAAAATGGACTGGTAATCAATTAGATGTTAGTCCTGTTTTATTATTACTTACATTTGCATATGGAGGTTTTGTATGGGGCCCTATTGGAATGATACTTTCTGCACCAATCACGGTAATTGTAAAAATAATTCTTGAAAATATTGAACCTACCAGGCCAATCGCTATTTTAATGCAAGAAAAAGTACGAAGTTTGAGAGAATTATATGCTGATGCATACAATGATGGTAAAATGGATAAAGCAGAAACAGGAACTATTGCTCTAATGTGCTCAGACCTAGGGATTAATGAAAATCAAGCGATATTGGTGGCTGCAAGAGCAGCATTTGATAGCGCAGCAAAAAACAACAGAGTATATCCAAACGATGTTGAAATGAAAATGATTGCAAAAGCATGTAAGATTTTAAAATTATCAAATGAGGAGCAAGAAGAAGTTTTGGCTGTTTTAGATGATGGAATCATTACAAAAGAGGAAGCTGAAATATTAGATCACGTATTTTCCAGTAAACTTGATGAGTTTTATATTGAAGAAGAATAATCAATAAAACACAGAATCGTTATCTCCAAATTGTGATTTTTTAACGAATCCTGGAGGTGGGTTTCGTTTTCTTGGGGTTCCTCTAGATGAAGGCCTTCTAGGCCCACCAATTATCCTATCATCATTCTCAGTAGATTCAAAAACCATACCCTCATCTTTTGCTTGGATTATACTTGAAGATAGATTTTTAATTCCATCATATTTTTGCCTTTTCTGAACGTTTTTCTTATCAATCATTGAAAGCAAAGCAGATTTAGAAACCTGACCCCTACCTTCTATTCCGCTTGATTCTTCACCCAAATAGTCTTCAAGTTTTTGCTTTCTTTTTTTAGTGGAGCCCCTACCTAAATTTAATCCAGGCAACCACTTATCTCTTTTACCTACCAAAGGATCAACCCATAAAGGATAGCCTAAATCAATAGGTATTTCACCAATAGGAACTATAATTCCACTCAACATTAAATGAGTGCCGACAGGTAACTCATTATATTTCACCATAGCCCTTTTAGTCCTTAAACGTGAAGAATAATCTCTACACAAAGGCATATCTCTATGCCTCACTACTTGACGCTTATTTCCAGCTCTTGCCCATAATCCAATAGCACCAATCACTAGAGGAATCCCTAGTGCTCCTTCCATATAAATTACCAAAACACCTGCTAAAATCATACAGATAAACATTGCATTTGAAACAGCAAATGCTCCCCTGACAACAGGCCACATATTTTTCTTAATTGCTGGACCCATTGTAATCCATGCATTTGAGGCCAATGCTTCATCTTCTCCTTTACGACCTAACTTTAAAGCGGCCACTGCATTTGTAGGCATGTTATTTACAATTCTAGACCATTCTAGTCTACTCATTTTCTTAGAATCAGTTGCTACAGTTACCTCAATTAATCCATCCATCCGCCTGTCGACAAGATGAGGTGCTTCCTGTCCCAATGTTCTCAAAACTTCACAAAGCCCTGCAACATAAGGATCTTCTGATTCTGATTTACTTAATTCATAATGTATTCTCATTGCTTGGTTTATTTCTCCCATATCTATGAGGCATAAGGCTTCAGCAACAAACCATCTTGCCCCCAACATATCTGGCATCATTGTTTGTACTTCTCTAATTTTAACTAATGCATCATCACTTCTACCGCTCAAACGTAATCTAGCAACATCTCCAAGCAATCCTCTTCTATCAACTGCATTATCAATTCTTGGTTTTTTAGACGGCCAAGCCATCAACATAGGGAAACGTGACACTAAATCTTCTAATCTACGCCCTCCAGGTGTTAATTGTAACATTTCATCAACCTCAAATTTACGCAATTTTCCTTTTAATGCAAATAATGAAGCCACCCACCTTAATTGATCAGATTCTGATTCATCATCGGGAAGGTCTTCTAATCTTATTTTGGCTTCTAATAAATCCCTATTAGCTAAAGCAGCAGCAGCTAATAATTTACGACACATCAAATCCTCGCCTTCTTTTTGAGCTAGAAGATTAACCGCATAATCTTCAGCTCTTTGCCAATCACCACGACTTGCTGCAAAAAGCATCTCAGTTCTTGCATGTAATTCTCTATCTCTCGAAGCATTACTACGATCTAATCTTTTCAAAACAGAAACTAAATCACTTAGCCTATCTGTTTTTAATAACGATAAAGCATCTTCTCCAGGTTTGGTTCTAGAAAGTAATTTTGCCATTTCTTTTTTATCTTCAATTATTATTGGCCCACCACGATCTTCAATTGCTGATAAATCAAAATTTGCTCTTTTCATCTTAAACCATTTAGGTAATGAAATAAACCAAAATGGTATGAAAAGAGCCTGTCCTGCCGCATTTATTGCAAAAGTCAGTTGTTCTACTACATCAGGATCTAAAACACCACAAGCCTCTGCGTGAAGGGACGTACCCCTGTACTCTGGTGAAAAACCGCCCACAATTGCTCCTAAATTTGTTGAACACATTTGCGCATCAGGCAAAACACCAGGAAACCTACCAAAAATAGCCATTACCAACATTAAAACAGTATATCCGGTAAATGCTGAAAAACAAAATGAAACTAATAACCCCCTATGCGACGATTCAGCTCTTAATGCTCGACCATCCGCAATTACAACTCCACCAAATCCACCAATTGTTCCAAGACCAATAAATTGCATCCTTACCATTTCGTAAACAAAGGCCAAACCAATTAATGTAACATTCAATATTAAGAAAAGTACAGTTAATTGTGATAAGAATTTAGCAACAAATACATCAGGTACTTGAGAAAATAATTCAATAGAGAGATAACCTATCAAGCCACCTTTTTGAGACAAGGACATTGTTCTAATCTCAGGATACACCAATAATGCTTGTTCTGAATGAGAGAACAAATCTTCAGGAGCAAACTGATACAAATACCAATCATAAAGATAGGATGAAAATCCATTTAATGCAGTAATTGGCATTAACATAATATTAACCAAAATAAACAATGCTAGAAGTCTAGCAAAAAATCTAGGTGGATGAGGATTTAAAGCAGATGCCTGACCTTTTGCTCTTTTCCATTTCTGTTGAACTAAACCGTTCCATGAAGAACCCATTACCCTTCCATAAACTAATACTGACGGAAATAAAAACAAAACTAATGTCCAAGCTCTAGCCTCTTCAGGAGACATCTCTAATGTTCGAGTTAGATATACCCAAAAACCTAAAGAAAGTGCAAATAACATCGCTGTAACTACTACAATTAAGACTCTTCTATTCCTCTTATAATCAATTAAATCTGCTTTTCTAGACGATAATGTTCTCGTAAATTGACCGATCAAAGATGAAACTGGAGAAATTAAAACGGGAATTGCCAATAATAGCATTATAAAAATTAAAACATGTAATGAATATTCTTCAGGTTGAAAAGCAATTTCACCTGCTAAAATCATCAAACCAGTGACTGCCATTCTGTAGAGAGTAACTCCAAAAATTGCACCATCTTCTCCAAGTAATTTTCTTGACTGCTTGAAAGTATCTGTAATTCTATGAACCTCATAGATACCATCATCTGTATAAAATGCAATTTGAACTCTTCTTAATGCAAAGGGCACCCAAAACCTGAAAATAAAAAATGATAACACAATCCCAAACAAGACAGGTATTAAATCAGTTATAATAAAATCAGAACGGATATCTGCTACTGCCATTAATACACCCGAAACCCTCTTAGCACTACAAACCTTCTATTGAATAATTAAAGTAATATATTTTAAAAATATAGATTAAACTAAATCTTATGTCTTTTTGGTTAGCATGCTACAGTGATGAACGCTTAATCCGACTGCTGTTTTAATGACGACTGATGGGCGAACTGAGTAGCGAATTTTAAGAATCCTTACAAACAATAAACATATCACAGTTTATGGACCAGAGTAATGATGGTGTAAAAGTTTTAAACAGCAATTCTGTTCCAAAACCAATAAAGATTTCACCTAATCCTGCAAAGGAATTATTTAGAGAGAGAATGACACTCCCTCAAAATGAATTGATTTTGTCCCAAATTAGTAAACCTTGGACGATAATAAAAAGAATTGTGGGGTTGGTAATAGTTACTTATTTATTATCAAATTCAATTTTAATGATTTTTTTTGGCATATATTTAGGTGAACTTGATGGGATGATTATATCTTATTTGGGGTTATTTTGTTCATTACCACTTTTATTCATTTTTTTCTGGATAAGAAGGCCAAGATTAATTCACATACAATTAGCAATACCTAATGAAAATGGTAAAAAAACCCATATTTTACCAAACAATGAAACATTAGTCACTCCTGTTCCGACAAAATTTTCTCATCATCTTGTAAAAGATTCGGGATTATTAGATTTACCTCCATCAAAAAATCTGTGGTTAATTTTCTCTTCTGTATTAGTTTTTTCAATAATGATTTTTATAGCTCTACTAAACAATCCATCAGAATTAATAATTTTAATTACAGTCATTTTTGCTATTCCTGCTTGGTTAATCGGTTTTAGTATCCCTGTATTTGCTTGGTGGAGTTATTCGGCAAGAAATTTAAATATGCCAACTACGAGTTATCGGGCAGAATCTGCACTAGTAGCAGGATTAATTTGTACAATCCCTGCATTAATTATTAACACTAGTGCTGACATTTATCTATCAGAAATAATTGAGTTAAATTCGGCTGTTTCACAAATGATTATTCTTGCGTTAGTAGCACCAATTGGGGAAGAATTATGTAAATTAGGTGCTATTTGGTGGTGTAAAGAATTTATTGACAGTCCACGTAAAGGTTTTGAAATAGGGTTCACTGTTGGGCTAGGATTTGCTATTTTAGAAAATCTTCAATATATTGCCATTTCATGGACAGGGGGGCCATTAAGTTTCACACTAACATCATTAATTAGAGCTATTGGCTCCATACCTGGGCATGCATTTTGGACTGGATTAACTGGTATCGGATTTGCATGGTTTATATTAAAAGGTAAAAAAGATTTGAATTCTCTAGAAGAAAACAATGCTGACAATAAATGGCAATTAATAGATTCAAAAACAAATGAAATTATTGAAACTACAATTGAAAATGAGGATAGATCTAGAGAATTGGACGAGAATAATGAATTATTTTACAAAAAGGAAGATTCCCCAGATTTATTTGAAATAAATTCAAAATTACCACATAGCCTCCAAATTGGATTAATTATGGCAATTATAGGCCATTCTTTTTGGAACGGAAGTAGTTTTTTAGTTGATTATATCTTAAAAATTACCATAACGAATGTTATCATCTCAACTATTTCAAGTCTATTTTGGATAATACTCTTGATTAGTGGATTACTCTTAATTGGCAAATTTATACTAGAAAATGTGAGATTATTACCCGATAAGATGGTATAGATAATCATCATCGATTGGTCTGTTCAGATGATTACAGGTGCTGTACTTCCAGGCGGAATAAACGATTCCACCAATCTCCAAATTACGTTTGGAATTATTTTAGTTTTAATTTCACTTTCAAGCATTACAAAAATTCTAGATTTTAAAGGAATTTTAGCTGCTGCAAGTCTTGGGGCAATTATTGGTTGCCTTGGACACTGGTCATGGTTAGTAATTCTACTATCATTCCTAATTACTGCACATTTGGCCACAAAATGGAGTTGGGAAAGAAAAACAAAATTAAGATTAAATGAATCAAATGATGGATCTAGAGGTTGGAAAAATGTGATTTCAAATGGAGGTATCCCTGGAGCAGTAGCTATTTTTGCGTTTATTATTCAAGATTGGACTCTAACACTCCCTCTTTACATTTCAACTGTATGTGTCGCATCTGCTGACACTTGGGCATCAGAATTTGGATCTCTCGACCCAAGAGTGAAATTGATAATTTCAAATGAAATTGTTCCTCCAGGTACAAATGGTGGTTTTTCCCCAACGGGTCAAAAAGCAGCATTTGTGGGTAGTTTTCTAATAGGGGTTTTCGGATTAATTTTTGCTTGGCTACCAAGTGAATTTAGTATAAATACATGCATATATTGGTCAAGCATATCCATAATTGCTGGATGGTTAGGTTGCCAATTTGATAGTTTAATTGGTGCCCTTTATGAAAACAGAGGATGGATTTCAAAAGGTGGAGTAAATAATGCTGCAATTGGTTTCGGATTATTATTTACCATTGTTTTTGTTATTTTTTGAATAATTGGAAGGGCTAATTATTCAACTAATCACTGCTCGAGGTGTCATGGATGGAGTCATTAGGCGGAAGAAATCCTATTTTTTCTTACTTCTTTTGATTATTTTAGTATTGATTATTCCAAACCAATCTTTGGCTGCAAATGACGATGAAGAGACTGAGGTTATTCCATTAGGTACAGAGAGTTGGAAACTACCTGAACATCATATGATTTACGTTCAAGAATTACCTACTGAAGAAGACCCTGCTCAATTTGAAACGAAATTAGATAGAAATTATCCTACTTCTGCAGAACCTTTAGGAAATGTTGATTTTGGCCCTGAATCTAATTTATTATTTGAAATCTCATCTAAGCCTGCTACTGAAACAATGAATGTTTCTTCAAACATTAGTGTTGATCTATATGTAAGTCTTACAACTGGTAGTTCTGCCCAAGCATCATTATGCACAGGTACTGTAACTTCTTTTGATGTTGATGTATCATTAGGAGGCAATGGGATTTTACAAGATACGATAACATCAGAAGGAGTGTTAAGACATAACGAAATTAGAAAATATTCAACTGAAATATTTGATACTAATTTATTAATCAATGAAGGTGATTCATTCGATTTAGCTGTTGCTGTATCTCACCCTTGTGCATTTACAAGAGCAACACTTTGGTGGGGAGGCTTAGAAACAACCACAGGAATTGTAATTCAAGGAGATTTATTAAAACCAAATTTGACTGTTGAAGTTGACGATAATAGAATACCCCATATGAAATTTATTCCTTATTCTCCATGGGGAATGGACGATTACGATTTAAGCCATTTCGATTTATTTGTTTGGGGACCTATTGATGAAGATGTTTATGATTCAAACACACTAGATCAATTTATAGAACATTTTGATAATCCTGATGGGAATACCACCGTGGAAGGAAACAGAACTGCATTAACATGGGTTGGTAAAATTCAACTTAATCCTGGACACCATTTGTTAAAATCATGTATTCGTTCTGTAGATATGAGCGACTGGGACACTTCATCTGTTTCAAAATGCCCTGATGCTGAAAAAATGTCTGGAGTGAGTGTTACATTCATTCAATCTTCTTACCGTTTCGGTGTTAACAACCCAGACAGTGAAGGTGTCTCTTCTACAATGATTCTATGTGTTGCATGGTTTATCAGCCTAATCGGATTTATTGGAATGTCATTACGCGGATCTGGAATTATGCCTTGGCCCGTAATGGTGATTATGCTTTTAATGACGTTAGCATTAATTCCCTGGGCAACACAAATTGAAAATGTCGGCAATACATTCTATAGGGAAAATGGACCGGTTCCTGATTTTGATTTATTAACACATTCAGGTGATTCTGTTAGTCTTAGTGAGCTTTTAGAAGGGAAAGATGCGTTAGTATTAGGCGTTTACCAGATAGGTTCTCCAAATTCGCAACAACAATACAACGAATTTAAACTCATGATGGAAAGCGAACAAAACATTGCAATTGCTCAATTAGCAACTGGAAATAATGTTAGATTAATTGATTTGAATTACCATTCAACAATAGTAAATGGTTCATGGCCACTTTTAATTGATGTAGGGGATGGAGACATCGCTTCACAATTTCCAACAGGTTCAGGAGATGCAATACTAATAATCGATAAATCAGGCACTATTTCTTGGTTTAAACCAAGTTTTGCGGGGAAAGATGAGATTATTGAAGAATTAGATAAAGTTGGTTCCGGTGGGTCTTACAATTCAATTACATCCATGTTAGGTTTAATTCTGATAGCTGGAATTCCTGGTATTTTTTATGGCCTTCCTAACAGGGAAAACAAAATTGAAGAGGAAGAAGAAAATGAAAATGCACTTTTCCCAGGTTCTATATGGTTTGGAACGATTATTGGTGGAGGTTTTGGTGCTGCGATAATTGCATTTCCACAAATAATTCTTTCATTAATTGGTTTATCTCCTGGGCTATGGTGGGTTGTAGAATTAATCCTTTCAATCTGGCTCATATGGCATGGAATCTCATTAATCTGGTTGAAAAAGATTCCGGAAACCACATATTTAGTTCAGAAATTATATCCAAAACTACCACAATTATATCGTCAAAATAGAGGGGTAAATTCAACTACAAGAGATGTAGAACTTGGTGTTTTTGTTGGATGGGTTGCTTGGACAATATATCCGATGTTTTATGTTCAAATGGTCACGACTCCAATATTAACCAGCATTATTGGAATTATAGTGGGCCTTTTTACATTTATTGCATCATTAATATTTTTGGGATTAAATGTTCTTTTCAGTAGAGTCTTTGGAGCCTCTTTTGGGAAAATTAGTAATTTGTTTGGTGATTTAAGTGAACCATATCTTTGCCGTCATGTAGGAATTATACTAATTCCAATTGGTATTTTGATGGTATTAAGTTCTGTTTTTCATATCTTAATAATTTAATTTTAATTAATAACCGAGGAACATAAATCACGTAAAACCTGTTCTGGATCTTCTGCTTTAGTGACACCTGAGGCAAGTAGTACACCAACAGTGCCCAATTTTATTGCCATTTTCACATCACCACCATTCTTAATTCCCGCTCCAGTTAATACTTCCACATTTGGATTCACTGATTTTACTGCATCTACAGTATTTTTAATAATATCTGGATCTGCTGTTGTCACAGAAATATCCCCACCTATTAATTCAGGAGGTTCTACAGCAATCATGGTAGGATTTAAAGCAGCAATTTCCTTTGCTTGTTTAACATCTGCAGCACAAACACAACTTACCATTCCATCTGGAATAAGACTCAAAGTTCTCTTGATTTCATCTAAACTAATATTTTTCTCTGCATGATTTAACAAAGTCCCTCTTGCTCCATGATAATATGCATTTTCTGGTTGTAGATGTCCTGTAAAACTTCCAATGCCAACGGGATCTATATGCTGACTCCAAACCTCTAAACCATCAAAATTTGAAACTATTGAAGATAAATCAAATGCCGATACAGCAGCAATAACCCTTACGTCATATTCTTTAGAAACTGTTGCCATTATTGAGGCTAATTCTCTAGCTTTCTCCCCAAATGCATTCGGATGAATTTTAAAATTAACACAGATTATTGGTTTGGTCATTGAGCATAGCAAGAACTTCTACTTTTTGACTTTCACTGATTTGGGTATCGTCCACCTGACTGTTTCCATCCGTCTGGTATTTTTGCATTAAAATCTACAATCACATTTTCTAAATTACATCCATTCCCAATAATCGCGTTTTTACCTACTAGTGTATTTACCAAAACACATTCATTTCCAATAATTGAATTACTAAGAATACAAGTATTTGATATTGATGAATTTTTAATTTCACAATTATCAGAAATAAAAGATTCTTGACATTCAGAATCATGTATTAAACAATTTTCGCCAATCCAAGTTCCATCAACATTGGATCCCGCCTTCCAACGATTATCATTGAAACAAGTACGGCAAGATTCCAACCATGAAGGTGGAGTACCTGCATCAACAAAATACCCCTCGAATTCAAAACCTAACATCTCACCCATTGGTGCAATTTTTGTGAAAACATCTCTTTCCATACTATGTGCACCATCTGGCATAAATTTGAATATTTCAGGTTCTAAAACATATGTCCCGGCATTAATTAAATTACTTAAAGCGTCTTCCAAATTTGGTTTTTCTTGAAATTGTAATATTTTGCCCTCAGAAAGTTCTACCACTCCAAATCTTGTAGGATCTTCGACTTCAAAAAGGGATATAGATGCTAAAACTTGAGAATCATTATGATGTTCAATTAATTTGCTAATGTCTACACTCGTAATTAAATCGCCATTAATTACCAAAAAAGTGCCTGTAATATGCTCCTTACAATTTGCTATTGCACCGCCAGTTCCCAAAGGTTCTTCTTCTGGTTGAACAATTACTTCAAATTCTAAATCTAAATTGTTAAAATAATTTTCAATATCATTTATACGGTAACCTGCAGCAATAATTACTTTATTTATTTCATCTATTGGTAATAAATCAAGTACTCTTTCCACTAAAGTTTTGTCTAACATTGGTAACAAGGGTTTTGGGATATGTGAGGTCCAAGGAGACAACCTTGAGCCAAAACCCCCGGCCAAAACAATTACTTCCACAACACCTCGACTTGTAATATCACCATAAATAAAGCGACTATAGAATAATTATTGATGCTTTTTTTTAACATTTTTATTAGATTAGTTCAAAGGCGGTCTTTAATTCGCTTACGATGAGAGAGAATGAATATTCACGAATACCAAGGAAAGCAATTATTCAAATCAAATGGATTACCAGTACAAGATGGTATTCATTGCAAATCTGTTGATGAAGCAAAAGAGGCATATAATACGCTAAATAGTGAAATTGTTGCAGTAAAAAGCCAGATACATGCAGGAGGGAGAGGAAAGGGTACACTTTACAACCCTAAAAATGGTGAAAAGGTCATGGAAGGTGGTGTTAAAATCGCATTTAATCTAGATGATGTTGAAAAATATTCTTCATCAATTCTCGGAAACAAATTAGTTACAAAACAAACAGGACCAAGTGGAAAGATTGTAAATAATTTATACATCGAATCAGGATGTTCAATATCACATGAATACTATTTAGCAATATTAGTTGATCGTGAATTAAAGATGCCATTAATCATGGCATCTACAGAAGGTGGCATGGATATAGAAGAAGTTGCAGAAAAAACACCTGAAGCAATTCATAAAATTCACGTTGATTTATCCTTAGGTCTGCTTGAATCACAAATTAATACATTATGCACAAATTTAAAATTAAACAACGATTCATCTGAATCATTTTCAAAAATGATTAAGGGATTGTTTTCACTATTTATTGAAAAAGATTGTGCAATGATTGAAATTAATCCATTAGTTAGGACTGAAGACAATGAGATGATTCTACTTGATGCAAAAGTAGGTTTTGATGAAAATGCATTATTTAGACATCCAGACATTTTAGAATTAAGAGATTTATCTGAAGAGGAACCTACAGAAGTTAGAGCTAATGATACTGGTCTTTCATACGTCAAATTAGATGGAAATATAGGCTGTCTCGTAAATGGTGCGGGTTTAGCCATGGCAACAATGGATGTAATCAAATTATATGGAGGAGAACCAGCAAACTTCTTGGATGTTGGAGGAGGTGCCAATGAAGAGCAAGTGAAAACAGCATTTAGCATTATTTTAGAGGACCCTGCTGTAAAGGGAATCTTAGTAAATATATTTGGAGGAATAATGCGTTGTGATATTATTGCAAGAGGTGTGATTAGTGCCACCCAAGCTTTAGATTTAGACGTCCCATTAGTGGTTAGATTAGTAGGTACAAATTTTGAAGAAGGGAGAGAAATTCTTTCTGAAAGTGATTTGAATATCCATACAGCTGAAACATTAGCAGAAGGTGCTCAAAAAATAGTTGCATTAATCGGAGGGGGGGAATAATGGCAATTTGGATTGAAGAAGATGCTAAGGTATTAGTACAGGGCATTACAGGCAAACAAGGGAAATTTCATGCAGATAAAATGGTCGAATATGGTACTAACATAGTGGGTGGTTGTACTCCCGGAAAAGGTGGTCAAACTGTGATGCTTCAAGGTAAAGATTTCTCTGTGTGGAACACCATGAAAGAAGCAATTGAAGCTACCGATGCCGATGCTACTGTTATCTATGTGCCACCACCATTTGCAGGAGGTGCAATCATAGAAGCAGCAGACGCATTTGATTCAATAAAAGGAAAAGGTGTAGTGGTTTGTATTACAGAAGGTATACCTACACTCGATATGATTAAAGCAACTGCTTTTGTTAATGAAAAGAAAGGTGTCAGATTAATTGGACCAAATTGCCCAGGAATAATCACACCTGGCGAAAATGGTGGTGCAAAAATTGGGATAATGCCTGGACACATACATGCTAAAGGTAGAATTGGAATTGTCTCTAAATCTGGAACTTTAACATATGAAGCAGTTGCTCAAACAATGAGCATTGGTGAAGGACAATCAACATGTGTTGGAATCGGGGGGGATCCAGTAAATGGAACTGGATTTATAGATTGCTTAGAAGCATTTGAAAATGATCCTCAAACTGTTGCAATAGTGATGATTGGAGAAATTGGGGGAACTGCAGAAGAAGAAGCCGCTGAATGGGTTTCCAAAAATATGACTAAACCAGTAGTTGGATTTGTTGCTGGAATGACTGCACCCCCTGGAAAAAGAATGGGGCATGCAGGAGCAATAATTAGTGGAGGAAAAGGCACCGCAGAAGAAAAAGTCTCAGCAATGGAAGCGGCTGGAATATCATGTGCAAATGATCCTTCTGAAATTGGAAAAATTTTACTAAAATCGTTAGAAAAAGCAGGATTAAGATAAAATTCTAATCATCTGCGCTTTGGACCACTTGGTGGCCCTTTTCTTGAAGGTCCTTTAGGACCGCCCCTAGGTGGACCTCCAGGACCTCTTCCTGGTGGACCACCCCTAGGTGGACCTCCGGGACCTCTTCCTGGTGGACCGCCCCTAGGTGGACCTCCGGGACCTCTTCCTGGTGGACCGCCCCTAGGTGGACCTCCTCTTCCTGGTAGACCGCCCCTAGGT
>PBHR01000050.1 GCA_002720275.1 Methanobacteriota archaeon | reverse complement strand
CCTCTTCCTCTTCTTCAGAAATTATTTCTACTTCATCAATGCTTTTACTTACAGAAACCACTAATTCATTTTTTCTTCTTTTATATCCCCTTTTCAATCTAGTTCCTACAATATTTATTGTTAATATAATCACTAAAGAAAGTGTAGCTAAACCAATTACTCTTACGATTATTCCTAATGCCGAATCATTTGGTAAACTATCTTGTAACCTTTCCCAAAATGATTTTTCATTAGGAGAATTAACTCCTTGTTAAATTATTTGTCTTACACTCAATAATCCCTGATCATTGTAATAAATAAAATTAGAACCATCATCAACCTTATCTGCAGAAAAGAAAGTTCCTTTGGTTAGTCTAACAGATAACGAATGTTCTTTTCCATTATTCTCATCAGAAATAATTCCATACAAGATTACTTCACTTCCAAGTAGGACTGAATCATAATAAATTTGAACACCCCTATTTGTAGTTTCTACCAATTTGATATGCTCTATTCCTGGAGCAGAGGTAATTTGTTTATCTTCTTCACTCCAAGATTTATCTGTGACCCAAGTAACTAATTTTGCGTCTTGCCCACTTCCTTCTTTCCAAGCCGCAATAATAACATCATCATCACCATTGGTTCTAATTTTAATATTTGCAAGTGAACCATAATCACCAACATCTGAACCCCATCCCCATATACCAGATTCAGGTTGACCCTTGATATAATTCAATCCGAGTCTTAACTCACCAGTTGAATCAGTTCTACGTTCTTGAAACAGTATGTGGAACTCATTACCCACTCCAATTACAACTGGTTCAACTTCATCTGATTGAATGTCTATATCAAACGCTACAGATGGTGAAAGCACCCATGAATTATTATCCAAAGGTGTTTCAGTAGATAATAAAAATATGGAAGTAATATCTTCATATGAGCCACCTGAATAGATGTCACGATGATACCCTGCAATTCCAAATTTACTCTCATGATTACTAATTCCTAATCCAAAATAGTAACCTTGGTTTAATCTAATTGCGGGCATCAAGTCATTTACTTGTGAAACTTGCCCGTCTTCAAAAATTACCATATGAGATATTGTCATTCTCAAGTGACTTTGATTATCTAAATAACGTCTAGTCCAGACAACATGGCTTGCATCTCCCTCCGAATAAATTAATGCTTCACCCGCAAACGTATCATCCAATAATACGTCATTCAATAATTTTTGAAAACTAGAAACTGTTCTAAGGTGTAATTCTCCATCATAAGAAGTTAACAAATGCCCTGTATTCTTAACTGCCGCATATCCCAACAACATTTCATCATCCAATAATGTTAGAGTAACATTTGCACTTAACTGCACATCATCAACAATAATTCCAAATTCAAGTTCATTATTCTCTAAATTCACATCTAATGAATTATTCGTAATTGTTAATCTAAATTTATATCCACCTACCTCTGATAAAATAAATTCAAATGGCGTCACATATTCCTTCAAACCTGAACCAAAAACATTAACAATTGAAGTTTCATCAACTACAGTCCATCCTTGAGAGGTTCTTTGTTCCAAAATTAGAGATGCAGAACCAGAATTACTCATACCAAGGTTCTGTACAGCTACATGAATCAAAAATGGTTCATTAGGTCTAGGAATTACATATTGCTCTTGAATATTCCTAATTTGTACAGCACCTTGACTTAATGAAAGATCTACACCCTCCACGTATTCAACTACGTTAAAACTAATTTTTTCAATATTATTTTCCACATAATTTTCTTCAAGTTCATTGTTAGAATCAAGTGTAATTGTAATCTCTTGATTTTCGCCGAGAACGTTAGGTGCCCAACCAGGAATAATTATTTCTCGAATTTCTCCAATTTCCATTTTATCCAAAATTGTCGATGCTGTTGCTCCTGCTCCAGAAACTTCAACGGAAACAGGATCTGAAATTGCATCGCCACTATTTACAACAGTTACTTTTACTTCGAGTAAATTATTCAAAAATGTTTCATCTACTGGTAATCCACCATCAAGTATTTCTGTTTCAGCATAAAAGTCTAAATCGGGAGCATAAGGCAAATTATCTACCTCATACATAAACCCTTGAGCCGCCCCTATTCTTCCAGAAGCATTGACTACCCTAACTTCCACGTTATGTAAACCGTCAATTACTTCATTAGAATCCCAATCAAAGTACCAAACCCCATTTTCTTGCCTAGGAAACTCTGCATTACTAGAGATATTTGTTCCAATTTCCCAATCTCCTGAATCTATTCTATATTCAATTAATTCTGGTTCTACTCCTGCAAACTCACCTTCAAATTCTACAATTCCACTTATTGGAGAATGATGAGATGGTTTATCAATGTCAATATTATAATACCCAATATTTGGAATTACCCAACTTAATCCTACTAGGGCATTTCCATTTTTAGCTGTAACCTTAATCTCATGATTCCAATTATTATTAGCATACCAATCATAGTTATTTAATTGGACATCAAAACTCCATTTATTATCTTCTGAAACATTTAATTCGGGTGAACCATCCCAATGATACTTATACTCTGTTTCCCACCCATTTGAAGTCCAATACTCTCGGCTAGCAGTCCAATTAATTGTTAATGAATCATAAGTGTAATTTTCTGTGGGGATAACTTCTCCCATTATTCTAATCTCATCATTTTCAATCATCCAAGAGTTATTGTTTGGTGAGGTGATATCAATTAATATAGCATCTGGAGGAGTTATTGAAACATCACCACCAAATAATTCTACCATGTCAATATATCCAAATCCCCATTTCTCATTCCAATCTGCATTGGCCTCATTAGATGTTGCTGAAACACCATCTGGAAGTGTTGTTGAATTCCTTACAAAATCTTTTACTAAAAAAGCATTTAATTGTTCTTCATCGTCATCCCAAAAAGTATTCCAATTCTTCTCTAAAAGGAGGGCTATCATTCCAGAAACATGGGGTGTAGACATACTTGTTCCTGTCATTTCGGTATAACCATCATCAGCCAAAACAGGATCTGCTCCAGGGATTGGTACTGAAGGATCTGCAGCGTGCATTGGTGCGTTAATGTTTGTTCCTGGTGCAACTACATCGGGCTTTAGTTCATCCCAATGGTTATCATCACCATCATCAACCCTTGGTCCATAATTAGAATATGATGCAATTTCGTCATCTATTCTATCAATTGAACCTTTATCACTTACAGCACCTACTACCAGTGCTGAATCTGCAGATGCTGGAGCCGGTACTTGCTTTGCACCATTATTACCAATGGCAACTACACAAACTATCCCTGCTTCCGTTGCTTGATTAACTAGCCTGGAATTTGTAGAATTACCATCATCTCCTGGATCATTCGTATCAAGGGCGTTAAATGAACCAAAACTCATAGAAGCTACTTGGATACCCTCACTACTTTCATTATTACCCCAATCTGTATTTACATTATTTATCATCCATTGGATTCCATTTGCAGATGCCTGATTATTGGTTCCGCCAGTATCTGTTAATACTTTGATATCTACAAGATATGAACCTGGAGCAACCCCGACATTATTCGTATCTCCACCTGTGCCAATTGCTGTTCCTGCAACATGAGTGCCGTGTCCATCCCCATCATTTGGGTCTTCTGTGCCATCAACAGCAGAAGAGAATGCTGTGCCATCATAACCTGCCACCCATTTTTGATCATCATAACTTGTAGCATCTCCATCAGGATCGTCATTAATATCATCAAAATCATTCAATGATGTGTGTTCATTATCTACACCTGTATCTAATACTGCCACAACAATTCCCGAACCATAATACCCAGCACCATGACCTGATTCCAAGTAAACTTCACTTGATCTTGCCTTTACAGCTGCTGCTGAAACGTCTAAAAATGGTTTGTAAACATCTTGCATTTCAACAACAACCACTCCTTCTAAACTCCAAATATCAAATAATGCTGAAACCGAAACATGATCTACAATTATTGTATCTACAGAATTTAATTGCATAAACCATGCATCTCCCTCAACACCTGTTGGTTCTATCCAACTGTGTTTAATTAATACAGATTTGAGATTAGAAATGTCTTCTGAAGTTGGAGCCCAAGCATAATTAACGTATATTGCAACTGTTTTTCTTCCATCTTCTCCGATTATTGCAGTTGTAGACACACTTTCTTTTTCACCTACAATTATTCTTTGTAATCTATCATCCATCCCGTTATTGTCACGATCTGGTGAATAGCCAAACCACCAACCATATTCTTCTGCCGCTGGTTTATCTCCCCTTTCTGGCAATCTAAGTGGAGTATCACAAGGCAATTGTTCATTTTCATAATTACACATCAATGGAGGTAATCCATCAACTAAAATTGCAGGAACTTTTTCTGATTCAACCAAAAATTCTTCATCTTGTAGATTTGATAATTCGCCCGAAACACCAATTCCAATATCTGCAAAAAACAAAATCAAAACAATCAAAAATGCAGTTCGGCGACTCACTGAATTGATGAACAACTTGGACACCTACGGTGTCCCACCTACATAACCACGCTATGAGTGTTACGAACTATTGTCCTAAGGCCAACTGAAATTACACGTTTTAACGGTACATTGAACACTTGGACCTTCGGGTGAATTTTTTACATCTAATTGATTATTACAGTCAGGGCATTGTACTACAGAAACTAATTTTTCCATCCATGCTTCTCGTGTTTCGATTTCATCTCCAGCTGTACGCAGTTTTTCTAGAACATTATGAACCTTGGCGTCCGAATTATTTTCTGACCAAGGATCAGATTCTAATGATTTCATTAAATTCCTTTTTTGTAATTGTAATGCAGAACTTATACCTCCTTGTGATGGTCCTGAATCTACAACATCCAATGGCGTAGGCCCCCTCTTTGCAATTGGCCTAGCAACTAAATAACAAACCAAAAAACCACCTAAATGAGCAATGTGACCAACATTACTCCATTCACCCATCCCATAAACTGAAAACGCTCTGGCAACTTCAAGACCAAAATAAATCAATGCAATCATAGAAATTGGCCATTTCCGAATTAAAATAAATGGAAACTCTATTTCATCTTTAGGCCAACAAGCGAGATATGCTCCAAGTAATCCAAACGCTGCACCTGATGCACCTAAAGCAGGAACTGTAGAACCTGCGTTAAAAATCACCCAACTAATACTCCCTCCTAATGCTCCAACCAAATATACAAGCATGAATCTTCTATTTCCAAGCCTTAATTCTAAAGGGATTCCCACCAAAGCAATTACAATTACATTTGAAAGAATATGAAAATAATCTGCATGCAACCATGTCGCTGTTAACATCCTATGTAGTTCAATAGTTTCCCATGCAATATTTGGAATTGTAACTAACAAATTATGTGGGTCCACATGTATACCTGAAATTGAAAAAATCAAATCAAAAATTCTTTGTAACAAAAAAGTAACTAATAATGAAATTGTTGTTGCAAGAGCAAAACTTGTCTTATTTTTATAAGCAAAAATAAAAGGGCTTATGGCCGTAAAAACAAGCAAAAATAATCCAATCCAATGGGGAAAGTCCATCTTATACCATAATGACATTTTGTCCGCTCAATCAATGCTAAAGAGTTCTTGTTTGTTGAATTTCTCCTAATTTATTCTAAAACTATGAAGGTATAGGTTTTATGAAAAGATGTTGGGACGCAATATTTGAGGAACATGTCATTGGGTGAGGATTTTTGTATCGTTTGTGGAGGAAAACCACCACTTTACATAGATAGGTTGTGTGAATCATGTTTACGCATACGACATACAATTTCTCAAATTGATGATAGAATTCAGTATACTAGATGTTCTCGTTCGGGGACAATTCAAACTGACCAAGGATGGATAGAACTTGAGGATCAAGAATTACACGATTTATTAGTGCAAAAAAACCTTGAAATTCATGAAATCGCTAAAGATGTAATTGTAGACATTAGTGCTCAAAAGATTGATGACCGAAATACTCGATTATTAATTCATGTTGAGGGTATAATAGCAAATCTTCCTTTCGAAGATGATCATGAAACAATTATTAGATGTTCTAATGGAGTTAGCCCCTCTGCTTCTAGACAAGCTGGAAATTATTTTGAAGCCACAGTACAACTTCGTTCAATTGGAAGAAAACTAGATGATTCAGAATTAAAAATTCTTAGGGATAGCCTTACAAATTTAATTGAAAATTTACCAAAAGATCCTATGCATTTCATCACAAAAGAAGGACCAGTTCAAGGTGGTTATGATGTTGTTTTTGGATCAAAAGGACTTGCACGTTCTTGGGCAAGGCAATTAACAAAAAAATGGGGTGGGCAAACTAAAGAATCTAACAAAATTGTCGGAAGAAAGGATGGTAATGACGTCACAAGATTAACTATAGTTTATCGTAAACCTGCATTTGATGTTGGAGATGTTCTATTGTGGCGTTCTGAATATTTCCGAGTTTACGCTTGGCTTCCAAATGGAGTGACATTATTGAAAATATCTCAAAACCATAAAATTGGTGCTTCATGGAGGGATTTAGAAAATGTACAAGTGATGAGTAAAAACGATAATCACAAAACAGTAACCCCACTAAATGTAGATTCACAAATTATTGAATTTTTAGATGAAAATGACTGGAAAACTAAAATGGTTCAATTACCCTGGGATTGGGATAATACTAGAGAAACTGTAGAACTTGCATATATCATCGACGAATGGATATCATTACCTAGACTAACTTCTCAGGGAGATATTCAAAACCACCTCTTAGATAGCAATGACACAGAGGAGTGATTCTTATGGACGATATTAACATTTCAGAATTAGCAGAAAAATTAGACTCTGATGGAATGCTTGATTCACTCCGAAGTTTTGTAGATGATTTAGTACAATCATTTACACAATTTGATTTTGAAGTCCCAGAATGGATGGATAAAATTGGTTCAACTCATTGGGATGGAATATTATGTCTTGGAATGGGTGGTTCTGGTGCAGCAGGAAATTTTATGAAAACTCTTTTTGATGCTGAAGGAAACATCCCAATTATTGCATGGAGGAATTATGAAATCCCACAATGGTGGAATGAAAATTGGTTAGTAATTGCCACATCATATAGCGGCAATACTGAAGAAACTCTTGACGGTGTAAGTCAAATAATAGAAAATGATGGCACAATCATTACTATTTCATCGGGAGGAATGATGGCTGGTTTATCTGAAATGAATGAAAATGCACATCATATTTTTGTTCCTGGTGGCAGAAGTCCAAGAGCTGCATTTGGATATTTATTTGGCACACAAATTGCACTTGTATGGAAACTATATTTGCTAGAAAGACCAAATAAAAATAAATTAGAAGAAATGCTTTCAAGACTTGCAGATGAAATTGATAATTCTGATTTCATTAAGAATCAAAATTCGCCCACTCTTGAACTTGCGAATGAATTATTGAAAACACCTATTGCAATAATCTCTAGTGGAGAAATGGGTGTTGCTGCAGAAAGATTTGCAACACAAATTAATGAAAATGCAGGAAGATTTGCTAGATTTTATATTTTGCCCGAAATGAATCATAATGAAATTGTTGCTTGGGGGCTTAAAGGAGATATTAAAGATCCTTTGACTAGTTCACAAGCAACAATAATATTAGATTCCCCTCAAATTCATCCGAGGAATGAAGTAAGAATGAAATGGTTCACACACTATGTAAATTCGCAATCAGCATGGAAAGTCCGTGCAGAGGGTGAATCTTTGTTGGAATGCCTATTACACATTTGTATTTTGATGGATTGGACTAGTTGTGCATTAAGTTTGTTGCATGAAAAAGACCCTTCGTCAATTCCGAGTATTAATTCATTAAAAAGGCATCTTTCTGATTAATATAATGGCCCTAATACAAGTCTCGGGTCTGGATATTTCTTTATTGCCAACTCTCGCTCACTTGGTTTAACTACACCGGGTAAATCACAATTCAAAGGTTCCTCTAATGAGAGTTGGAAATGAACATGAGGTTCCCAACCTCCATTTTCATGTTTATCTCCCAACCAACCAATTAATTGTCCAGTTTCAACAGCATCCCCTACTTTGAAATTTTCCAAGGAATCTGAACTTAAATGGCCATAAAGTGCCCATAATTTTCTACCATTAAAATCATGCTCCATAATTATTACATTCCCATAATCTCCTTCTGATGGTAAATATTTTTTATCAAAAATTTTACCACTATAAAATGCAAAAACTGGTGTTCCTACCGGACCACCAATATCGATTCCAACATGGTGAGTTCTCACTCCTTCAAATAATTCTGATTCATACAACCCTTTCCTATTTTCGTCATATTTTCCAACAGAATACACATGGGGTGATGTTTCAATTCCATTAGTAAAATCATGTACATGATACAATTCTGGTAAATCTACAATGAAATGAAAATTGTAACCTTCAAAGTCGAGAGGTGGGCTTTCTTCCATTGGTACTTCTTTACAAGTCAACAATAATAACTGCTCGCCATATTTTTAATTTTTAATCGGAATGTTATCATAACGTATTGCTTGTGCCCTGATTAGGTGAGGCTTTGGGTAACGTAAGTGTATTGACAAATGTCACGTTAAAACAATTGATAGAAGAAGCCCCAGTACGTTGGCCAACACTCTGGGACGAAACTGTTGAAAGAACAAATTGCTTAATTCTACTACCAAGAAAATCAAGACCTGAGATAGAGCAACATGGTTTTTATGTGGAGCACAAACATCCTGTTTTTGCTTTATTTTATAGGCCAAGAGATGAAGCAAATACAATACGTTCTCGTGGAATTGATCCATTATCTGCATCTTATCAATTCCTAAATATTGCTGTGAGTGATTTAGAATTATGGGTTAATGACCTAATTTCAAATCAAGATTATGAAAAAATCACTACAATAATTGAGCCATTACCCTCTAATGCAATATCCTCAATTAGACTTGGCTTTGAAGCATTTGAGATGACAACTTATGCCCATAAATCATTAGATTACTTTGGTAAATTACCATTAGTAATGCCCCCATATAGTTTAGTTTCTAAAGCGTTCTTATCAATTCCAGACATTGTTCCAATAACTCCAACAATTGCAGAACCCGAAGAAATAAAGGAAATTGAAGAAGAGGTACAGAATATGCCTATTGTTGAGGAAGAGCCAGCAAAAGAAATAGAAGAAATTAAAGAAGAAAAAACTGAAATTGAGGTTGAAGAAGTTAAAACACCAGCATCCCCAAAAGCTATTGTTGAAGAGCAGACATCACTACCAGGAGTTGGAGTTGAATCTGAATTTAGAATGATTGTTCAAAAATTAATTGCAGAAGGTTTAGACCATCAAGCAATTATGGAAAATACTGAATTCCAAGACATTAGTGATAGAGCTACTGCTGCAGGAATTAATACTTGGGAACTGTTCCTAAAATTAGCCACATAATCGCCGACAGTTTCAATTGCAAATGATTTTTCGATGTAGTTGAGCACAATGCCTTTTTGTACAAATTGTGGTATGGAAAAAGAGAATGCCACCAAATTTTGTAGAAATTGTGGAGAAAGGGGTATAGACAAAAGAACCTTGTCTGCATTAAAAATTGAAGCAGACCAAGTAAATCTGAAAAAAGGTGGAAATGAAGCAATTAGTGAAAGTATGTCGACATTAGATGCAATTGAAAAATTTAGAAAAGAAGCAGACGAATTAGCAAGAAGAAAAAACCAGCAAAATTAGGATGAATATGAGCTTCAAAAAAACAGGTTGGATGAATAAAATAGCAATGGGAGAAATTCCCAAAAATAAACATCTGGCAATTCTTCTTTCACTCCTACCTCAACAAGAGAAAAGAAACTTAGAATTAGAGCAATATACAACACCGGGTGAACTTGCTTCAAAATGGATTCATGAAATAAATAATTCAAGTGAGAAAGGAATCTCTAATTTTGATATTATTGATATTGGATGCGGAAATGGCATCTTAGGACTAGGATGTGCCTTAATGGGGGCGAAAAGTTTAACCTTAATTGATAGTGATCCTGAAGCAATTAAAGTTGCAAGGGAAAGTCAATTAATGCTAAGTGAAAATGTAGATTTGAAAACCCCAATAAATTTTATCAATGCACATATTGGTAAAGATTCTATTGAAATTTCCAAAAATACATTGATTATTTCTAACCCCCCCTGGGGAACTCAAAAACATAAAGCAGATCGACCAATCTTAAATCATATATTTGATTCAAATGCTGAAGAAATTCACATAATGCACACAAGCAAAAATAGCCATCTAATTCCTTTTGCAAAAGATAAAGGATGGGAATCTAAAGAAATAATTAAAGATAATTTTATGATTCCTGCTTTATATCAACATCATCAACAAAAAAATACTACTACAGAGGTAATTTGTTGGAAGTTCTTCAAATCTCCAAAAGGGGAGGTTTAACAAGCGGAAGTAAGACGGCCATTTGAGCAAGAGATGGGCGCAGCATTCATTACACCTGGTGAAATCATTGAAAATTCATCAAATTTGACACCTGGTAAAGGAACAATCGAACATGAAGGGAAAATTATTGCGATGGTTCAAGGTAATGTAATAATTGATTCAAAATCAAACACTGTTAGTGTAAAAAATGATGACGAGATGCCGACTCCAAAAGTTGGAGATTATCTAATTGGAGTTGTTGATAGATTAGGAGAAAAGGCTGCTACAATAAAAATTATTCAAATTGAAGGTGACGGAAGAAGTATTCTACCTGAACATCAATATGCAGATATTTATGTTGCTGGAATTGTAGATAGATTTCTTCCAGCACCAGTTGATGCTATGAGAAGGAGAGATCTTGTTAGAGTTAAAGTAACTGAAACAAACCCTGTTCTAAAGGTAAATACTAGAGATGATGAAAATTGTGGTGTTTTATCTGCATTATGCCCTCAATGTGGTGAAGATCTTTATGCAAAACCTGAAGGTGACAAAAATGTGCATTGCCCGCAATGTGATTATTCAGGATATCGCGTTTTATCAAATGGTTTTGGGCAAGGATATAATCTAGAAAAAAATGGTGCTGCGGCTTATAATAGATTAAAACAACGCTGGTCAAAAGAATTTGATGAAATTTTCAAAGCAGGTATTCCAGCAAGAAGTGTACTTCTCAGAGCAGACCACCGTTTTGATGGAAGAAAAATTACAAGGCCTAATTTCGAAGGTTCTGGTGGAAATAATCAAAGAAAAGAACGCCCGAAGGGAACTAAATTATTTGTTGGTGGTTTAGCTAGAAGCATTGATACTGAAAAGTTAAAAGAAATATTTTCAAAACATGGTGATGTAATTGATGCAATTGTAATGACTGATAAAGAAACTGGAAACTCAAGAGGTTTTGGTTTTGTTACCTATTCTGGCAAAGCATCTGCTGAAGTTGCAATTAAAGAATTACATAAATTTGATTTAAATGGACGAAAAATCACTGTAAATAATGCAGATGATAAATCCTCATCAAAAAGAGAAAAGAAGCCTTCAGGAAAGAAAATATTTGTTGGTGGATTAGATTGGAATGTAAATGAAAAACAATTAGAGAAGTTGTTTTCAAAGTATTGTAAGGTAATTGAAGTCTCAATCCCACTTAATAGAGACACTGGAAAAAGTAGAGGGTTTGGATTTGTAACTGCATCTGAAGATTCTGCAGATAAAGCAATTAAAGCACTAGATGGTTTTGAATTAAATGGAAGGAAAATCGGTGTTCGTGAATCTGAAAATAAATCCAAACAAAAAAATAATAAAAATCAACGATCAACAAGAGAGCTACAAGCTCGAAGAGAGGAAGGTATTGAGGATTAAATATGGATAGCCAGGGCTCTTACTGGCTATTAGTAGATGGTTATGAAGATGAGCCAGCAGCATTTGGTGTTCCTCCGTACATTGGATTTCATTGTAGATATATTGCTGGCGTATTTGAAAAAAAGAAGATCCCTTACAAATATATGACAATCGATCAATGGAGAGTTTCTAAATTTAATGATTTTGAAAAATTAGCTGGCCTTGTGATTCTTGCAGGCGCAGTAGTTCCTGGAAAATACCTAAGAGGAACTCCAATTAGTCTAAATGAAACTGAAAGAATAATTAGTTCAACACCTATTTCATTACCCGTACTTTGTGGAGGATGGGCAATCAGAGGGTGGAGACATCAAGGTTGGAATCCTTTACGAAAAAACCTATTTTTAGCGCGTTGGGATACTGATGCAAGCTTGGATTATTATATCGACAATTCACAATGGAAACATATTCGAAGATCTGCGGAACAATGGGATGAATGGGCAAAAGCGGGTGCCTCTTCGAAAGCAGTAACAGAACACCCGGATTTAGATGGGCCTTTGACATATGAAGTTGAAGTTTATCAAGGGTGTGTTCGATTTAAAAATGGATGTAAATTTTGTCTTGAACCAAAAAAAGGGGTTCCATTATGGCGTAAACCAGAGGAAATAATTTCAGAAGTAAAAACTGCTTTAGATAATGGAGTGAAAAATATACGTCTTGGTGGCATGACTGACGTTTATACATATCTAGCTGAAGGTGTAAAAGAGTTAGAATACCCAATTCCAAACCCAAAACCATTGGAAAAATTACTCTATGGTTTACGTGAAGATGAACGAGTAAATATCTTACATGTAGATAATGGAAATCCAAGTATTATCGCTGAAAATCTCGAACCAAGTACAGAGATTACGAAAATGCTAGTTGATACATTATCCGATGGTGCAATTCTTTCATTTGGCTTAGAAAGTGTTGATCCTAAAGTACACAGTTCAAATTGGTTAAATTGCGATCCTCAACAAGCAAAAACTGCAATTAGATTGATTAATAAATTTGGAAAAGAAAGAGGTGAAAGAGGCCTTCCAAAATTATTACCAGGATTAAACTTCATAGCAGGATTACATGGAGAAGTCCCAGAAATCACTTATGATTTAAATCTAAAATTCCTTTCACAATTAAAGAATGAAGGTTTGTGGTTGAGAAGGATAAACATTAGGCAAGTTGAAGGTGAAGGATTTCAAGACATACCTACAAAAGAATTTAATCAATTTAAATCAAAAGTGAGAAATGAATTTGATGGACCCCTACTTGAAGAAATGTTGCCAATTGGTACTATTCTGAAAGATGTATGGTGGGAATCTCATGATAATAGAACAAGACTTCCGATTCACCTCACTGAAACACATCTTTCAAGTAAAATTCATGGGAATGCTGGAATAACATTTGGAAGACAAATTGGTGCGTATCCAATTTTAATAGGAGCAGAATACCACATACCATTAGAAACAAAATCAGATGTACTAGTCACTGGTCATGGAAAAAGAAGTATTACTGCAATTGAAACTGGTTTAGATATAAATCTCGCTAGTCAGCATCAATTAGCTGCAATTCCTGGAATTGGATCTAAAACTGCATGGAAAATAATTTCTGCCAAAGCAAAAAGACTATCTAAAAATAGAGAAGATAAGGCATTTGAAAATTTAGAAGATGCTTTTTCTGCAATTGATATACAAATTCCAGAACTTGCATCAAAAGTTCTTAATTAAATAAAAGATATCACAATTAATGGAAAAATCAGGCCTTTTCCAACAATGGCATCTCAAATGCGAGAAGTCTTAATCCAGCAAAATTAAGTAATCCGGTAATTGGATTAAGAATTATTGCCATCAAAAAATCATCAAATCCAAAAACATCAACTAAAACATAGATTGAAACTGTACTCAAAATCATTACTGAAGAATATACAATCATTGCTCTGAACAAACTCTTCTTGTATATCCCCTCTTCCACAGAAAAAGTGTACTTTCTATGTAAATGGTGGGCCATAATTGAAGTTGTTAAATAAGATATGAACCAAGCAATTGCAACATCTAGTGCGGGATAAATTTCAGGTTGAAGATACCTTATTAATGAGAATAAAAAAAGCATTACACCTACATTAAAAATTCCAAGTAAAGTAAAACGAATTAACTCACCACTAAGTTCTTTTTTGGAGACGGTTAACTCTACACTCATTTGTTTAGGGATAGCACCTCATACGTTATGCTTTTCTCTATTGACTTGTTGGTTGTCTTATGGATGCTAGCATTACGGAGTTAATTCGTCAATCTGCAACCAAATTGAAAGAGAAATGTGATGAACTTACTCCTATTCTAATTAATGAACAATCAAAAATTAGTGTGATTTACAATCCACTAAATTATGCTTGGAATCCTCATAATGCGTACATAACTAGATTTTCAGGAAATGGTGCTAAAATTTTGATGATGGGTATGAATCCAGGACATGGAATGGGGAATACTGGAGTTCCTTTTGGATGTCCAGAACAGGTAAGAGAATTTCTTAAGATTCAAAACTTAATTGTAGAACAACCAAAAATGAATCATCCAAAAAGAACTGTAATTGGTTTAGAACAACCTAAACCAGAAGTTTCTGGAAGAAGAATATGGGGTTTACTCAAAGAGCTTTTTGAAAGCCCAGAAAAAACAAGTGAACATATCTACATAGTCAACCATTGCCCTTTATGGATGTTTAATGAAAAAGGGCAAAATATAACTCCTGAAAAATTAACAGGTGATTCAGCAATAAAATTGTATGAGGTTTGTGATCAGCATCTACGTGAAGTTATCGAAATTATGGGTATTGATGTTGTTATTGGTGTAGGAAATTATGCAGCTTCTCGTGCTACAATCGCATTAAAAGACGTTGATGTTGTTATTACAAAAATACCTCATCCAAGTCCTGCAAACCCTTTAGCAAATCGTGACAAAGGCGAATTTTGGAAAAATATTGCAAAAAACGAAATTTCAAGTCATATGTGAAATGTCTGCAAAATATTGTAAATCGTCAGCACTTTCAGGAATCTCTAAAATTGGTTTTTCATTTTTATCAAACATCATAATTGAAATGTGTGGTTTTTTACCATCTGCAATAATAATTGAATGTATTCTAGGTGAATTATTACCTGCTGAAGGCCCCTCTCTAGCACCTTTTTTAACAACCTCAAGTATCTGTAAAAATATATCTTTTAATCTGAAATCCCAGATCCCATAATAAAATCTAGGCCATTCCTTCCAATTATCCATAGCACAAAAAACTTCAAATTGAACATTTGCAAATACCTTTCCTGCTAAAGAATCCACCCAATCATCTTTATTAGTTACAATAAAATCATCATTCCAAAAAATATGTTTCCAAGCCACGTACTATTAATCAAAGTCCTTAGTTCTTGAACTCTTCGATTTAATGTTCATTTTAGAATGCCAGGATCAAAGGATGGTATCTGTTGATTTGGTTGTGCTTCATAACGATTTATTTGTGGTGGAATTGGTAAATTTTGAATCGATTCTCCGGGATTAGGAGACGAAAATGGAGGAGGCCCATTACGACCTCGGCCAACCAAAAATCCAATTGCTAAAATAATAATCATTAATGCTCCTAATCCTACAATACTATTGGTAGATAGATCAAAAGATCCTGAAGCAGCTTCTGTTCCTTTTTGAGAAACATCTGTATTATCATCTTCATTAATTTCAGTATTATTTACAAGAATGTTTTCTACGGGTATTTCATTAATTACAATTTGTTTTGTATCACACACAGGTTCTGCTGATTCTGCTATTGCACAAACTTCAACATCATATGTTCCACTCTCTAAATATGTGTGATATTCTGAAGATTCTATTGTTTCACTAATACTACCATCCCCAAAGATCCATTCATAACTAATTAAATCGTCACTTGCTCTTGACCATTCAGCATAAGCTGCAACTGAAATTTCATTATTCACAAAGCCACTATTAGGAACTGTAACTAAAACTAATTGAAGTGTTAATTCAGGTTCTTCTTCAGGTGGTTCTTCAGGTGGAGATAATCCCTCATCGATATAACCATTGCAATTATCATCAATTTGATTCCAACGTTCTGGTTGAACAGGATTAATACTAATATTTCCATCATCACAATCAAGATAGTCTCTAAATCCATCTCCATCATAATCATAATTTCCAATCAATGGATCTGTATGGTGAATTAGAATCTCATCCCCATCAGTTAATCCATCACCATCTGTATCCATAAGTAATGGATCTGTACCATACTGCATGACTTCTGTAAGGTCATATAATCCATCGCCATCAGTATCCATTCCAATAAAATCTTCATCTATTAGATCGTCACAATCATCATCAATTCCATTTATTCTTTCGGGAGCATAAGGATAAATCATAGCATCTGTTTCATTACAATCAATAAACCAATACCAACCATCCATATCCAAATCCTGATCAAAATATAATGGGTCTGAGCTCCAATTTAAGATCTCATCTCCATCAGTCAAGCCGTCTGCATCAGTATCGGGGTTTGTGTAATTCGTCAAATATATGTGATATTCATCCCAATCTACCAAACCATCTAAATCGGTATCTGTATTATTGAAACCTTCATCAATTTCATCATTACAATTATCATCAATCCCATTCAAAAACTCATAGGTGGCTGGATTAATTAACGAATTTGTGTCATTACAGTCCCAAAACCAATACCATCCATCAGAATCCTCATCGGCGTCAAAGACTAACGGATCTGAATAAGAGACTGTTACTTCATAACCATCGTTTAATCCATCACCATCTGTATCAATCAATAATGGGTCTGTCCCATAAATTAAAATCTCATCTCCATCCATTAACCAATCTCCATCAGTATCAGCTAGCAATGGGTCTGTGCCAGTAGTTAAAACTTCAATTCCGTCTAATAATCCATCATCATCTGTATCTGCATCATTAGGATCTGTTCCATACAATGATTCTTCTTCAGATGTCAATAAATTATCTTGATCTGGGTCTCCATCTAACTCAGCACCATATATTGTCATTCTCCAATTATTCCAAGTTCCTGTTGTGCCTGAATCCTTGTCTCTAACATTTAATGTCCAAATACCAGCAGAATCTTCATCCCAATTAAGTACTGTAGAGAATCTCCAATTATTGTAATTATTTCCATTATCTGAACGCTCATTTGCCAAATAAGATACTGTTCCTGAAGGAGATACTAAACTTACTTCTAAATCACCTCTAGCATTATGATCTGCATCAAAAATAACTTCAACTGTTTCAACTGAAAGACTTTCAGAAATTGTAATTGTATCTGAAAGGCCATTGTTAGTATTATCTGGAATATTACCATTTACGGAAAGCACACCAGTATCAACTATGGTTTCAGCAGCAACTGTATTCCAAGTTGATGCAATATCTACTACAGCACCTGCATCAATTACTCCAAATCCGTATTTATGGCTAATTTCATGCCCTGCACCATTTGTGGCCCAACCAGAATCAGAAGCATCATTTTGACGAGAAGATTGAACTAAAATATGCTGAATATCCCTCCATGTCAAATTAGAATTTGCTTCCAAGGCTAAAGCGATAACACCACTCACTAAAGGTGTAGCAGATGATGTGCCACCAAAATCATCAGTATAATCTCCATTTGAATAACCCCAATTACCTTCAATATCTGTAGTATAAATTCCATCTCTACCATCACTTGGAGCCGCTACTAATATGTTAGCTCCAGGCTCTGCATACCAAGATTGTGAACCTCTATCATGCACTGCAGTTACTGCAATTGTATACCGACTATTTGCATAACCATCTAAATTTGAATCATCATTTGATGCTAATCCATTTCCTGCAGCCCAAGTAATAATATTACCTAATCCACCTCTACCATTTAGAGCATCATCTTCAAATTCTGCATGCATTAATGGCCCTGCATCATCTGGATAAATTACTGAATCTGATGGCCCCCAACTATTGGAATAAATGTCAATGTCTTGCTTATCGTGCCCCAAAGCACTTGCTTCTGTAGAATCTGAATTACCACAGGCAATTAAGGTCAAACCCACCAAATTCGCATCTAATGCTCCTCCTGAAACACCGATGCCATTATTCCCAATTGCCGCAGCCACTCCTGCTGCAGAGGTTCCATGTCCATCTCCAGAAGAACCAGGAGTTGGATCTGAATCTCCATCACAATAATCCCAGCTATGTGCTGGAAGATAATTTCCATTAAGATCTGGATGAGCATGATCTAATCCATCATCAACAATTGCAATTGTAACTCCTGTTCCAGTTACAGTATTCCATGCACCTGTAACATTTGCATCT
>PBHR01000049.1 GCA_002720275.1 Methanobacteriota archaeon | reverse complement strand
TGCACATACACAATTACAGCATTTTCTGGAACACCTAATCTAGCACATGCATCCTTTCTATTCATTAATTCATCTTTTTCCAAAAGTAAAATTGGATTACAGGTAATTAAATCTGGATTATATTCCTCTTCGGAACTGAAATCTAATTCCACACTATCTTTTGGACGAATTATATAATCAAATAGATTCACACCTTCATTTGGAGTCTTTGCAATATTCTTTTTCAAAGTTCCTCTTCTTAACCAAAACTTAGTCATTTCTTTATGATTAGAAATTGAATTTAGCATGCCTCTGTATGGAAAGGCCCCATCATAAATGAAATAATTTGGTTTGTGAATAGCAAAAATATTTTCCATAAATTCTTCTGTAAGTGTATTCCATGTTTTTGCATCCATATTTTCAAATTTCTTTCTTCCAGGAATATGGTATGCCACAAATTTACCCTGTTCTTTTAAGATATGAAGCGTGGGCATAGTGGTAAAAAATATAATTTCCATATCTTTATCTATTTTTTTAATTCTTTTTGCAATTGCTAAAATACGTGTAAAATGTCCAAAACCGACACCATTAGTAGGAAACACTACAATTGTTTTTTTATTTACACCTTTATTTTCAACGATAGAGTCATGATTTGGAGGATTTTTAATTCCCAATCTTTCATTAGCTAAATCCCATGAAATTTGTATTAATCTAAACGGTAGGAGTATTAATCTCCAAGGTTTGATAAGAGAATTAATAATTGTATTTCCAATTCTATATGAGGCTGAGGCCCTTGTTCTTCGTAAATCCCGTTTTAATCTTTCAACAACTAAAGTTGATTTTTTTGGAACTAATCCATATTTTCGATTATTTGACTTTGAAACTTTAGATTTAATTGTTTTAGTGACACTCTTCTCGAGCTCATTTTTAGGAGATTTCCGAACTACTGTTCTTCGCTTCCCTTTTTCCATTATATTACCACCAAGAAATATTATCCATAAAGCATACTATTGGGAGCCCCATCTTTTCCTGATTCTTGAACTTGTAATTGATGCTCAAGCATACTTTTTATTTGTTCTTCAATACGTTCTGCCTCTTCAATTAATGGAGTAGTATCAAGGTCAACAACAGACAATAAAGAATCTAATTTTTCAATTAATGCAGAAGCAGCTCTAGCATCCGGAAAACGTGGATCCGCTTCTACTAAAATACTAAACATGTTCAAACCCATTCTTCTTGCTTCTCCAAGAAGGACACCACTCATCCCTCCAATAAGTCCCTGTTCAAGAAGAGGTATTTCCATCGATTTTAGCAATTCTAATCCATCTAATGTGGCGGCCACCCCCACGAAATCTATCTCATCTGGATTATCATGATATTCAACAATTGGTTCTCCAGAACTAGGATCAGGAGGGGGTGAGCCTTTTTTTGCAAAAGCATCAATAAAAATACCTTGGCTAATTTTATTTTCTTTCGCCCATTCAAGTATAGAATCTCTCATCGAAAATGCTAATTCCCCTCCTACTTTAAATTCTGAAGAGATTAAGACAACTTTATCACAATTTTCCAATTTACAAATCGGTGCCCCTGAATAAATTCTAACTGGAGGCATTGGCCTTCCATCTTTGACTAATGAAATTGCAGGAATTCTATTGTCACTTATTGCCCCACTAAAATTTAATTTAAGATGTTCTAAAAGATATTGGCCAACAATGCTACTAACCATTCCAACACTTGGAAAACAGCAGATTAAGAATGCATTTTCTATGTCAGCATCTTCTGAAATTTTTATTCGAGTATCCTCTCCCATGAGGGTCTTATTACAAATCCCTCCAAAATGCTTTAGGAAGGAGAACCTTTTCTTGCATTCATATTGGAGGGGGAGGAACCACGCGTGGCCCAAACAGACACCGCAACAAAATATAGTAAAAGAGGACATATTTTATCTCCTTCCGCTTGGAATAGATTTGAGTCTTGCCCAAGGAAATTTTGGTTATCAAAACAAAGATTGCCTAGGAAAACAAGTATGGCAGCGGCTATTGGAACAATTGTACACGCTTCGATAGAAGACATAATTGGTGAAAACTTAACAGGTAGAGACCCTAAAGAATCAGGATGGATGCCTACCCTGGCCAATAGAGTGTTACGTAAAAGGTGGGAAGAAGAAAAAGAAATATTTTTTAAAACGCCCAGACATCCAGAATGGAAAGATTCTGAGTGGGATAATGCAAAGAATCAACAATATGGGGCTATAGAATTATTATTAACCAAAGTAGGAGCCTCTGGTCTTGATGCTAATTTAATTACAATTAAATTATGGAGGCAAGTTCAACGAATTATTCTTTCTTGTGAGGGTGAATTAAGATCAACAGATGGCCGTTTAATGGGGCGTATGGATTTACTTTTAGCTAAGTTTGATGATGATGGTAATATTGTTGGCTGGGTTGTCGCAGATTTAAAAACAGGAAAGGTTCCAACGGGTCCCTTAAACCCAACAGTAAGTAGACAATTGAGATTTTATCGCGATTTATTGGCTGAGAATAATAAGGTACATCCTGAAATTACAGCTGAGGGATGGTATACCAGAGGACCTATGGTTGTAGAATCCAAAGGACCTTCAGTTCTAGAAGATGCTTATTCAGCATGGGAATTATCTCAACCAAGTGAAATACCATTTGAAGCACAACCAGGTGAAGAAGCATGTGGTTTTTGTGATTATAAAGCATGGTGTGCTCATTGGTGGAATTGGAGACATTCAGGAAAAAGCCCGGCTCAAAGAATGTTTGTTGATGCTGTAGTTTTAATTGAACGTGCAGATGTTGAAAAAGGAGCAGCATTAATTGAATTATGCACTCCAAAAAATGACGAAGGAGGAATTATCCCTAGCGGCCGGAAATTTGGCGCTGTTTTTGAAGGTCCGGCACTAAAGTCTTTGAAAAAAATAGTAGAAAATGACTGGAAAGGAGCAGTATTTTTGGGTTCTGTAAAAGCAGATAAAAACGTTTGGAGGGTTGGAAATTGGTGTGATGTTTTACCTTGGAAACCTATTCCAGACAATGGCATTAATGCCGATTAATTTAATATTAAATTTATTTCTTTAATTATTTCTTCAGATAATTCCTTATTACTTCTTTTAATCCAAATTAAGTAATCCCTATCAATTTTATTTATTTCTTGTAAAGTTCTTCCTTTATGCCGGCCAAAGGCTAGAATAATGTTATTTCCAGAACGCCTCAATCTACCATTTGAATCAATTATAGGTAAATCATTAATGCTTGGTCCTAAATCTTGTTCATGTTTTTCAAGTGATGTTGTATTCCAAATTTGTAGCTCCTCTAATGATTTTCTAAATGGCATTGGATTTTCTTCCATTATTTTCCATAATAATAACAAAGTTGCTGAAGCATCACTAATTGCATCATGTGCGTTTGTTAATGAAATACCATAATTTGAACATAAAACCTCAAGTTTATGTGGTCGTGTTAATTTTAATTTCCTTGCTATTTCAAGAGTATCAATTATTGCAAATGGCTTTGGAATAGTTTTTCCAAGTCTTAGAAATTCATTTTCTAAAATAGGCCAATCGAATCTTTTTATATTGTGGCCAATTACTATTGAATCATTTAATAAGTTTGAAATATTTTCAATATGTGCTCTAAAACTTGGTAGTTTATGCACATCTTCATCAGTAATCCCATGAATTTTGGTTGAGGAATTTGGAATATTAATTAACGGATTGACAAGAGAACTAGACCTTATTTCTTCACCATTTTTTTCAGAGCCAATTATTCCATATTGAATGATTTTAGATTGTCTTATTGAAATCCCAGTTGTTTCAAGATCGAATCCAACAACTCTGTGGTTGCTGAAAATGTCTTCCGCCATACTTCTGCATTCGACTTATTGTCCTTGAATATTACATAAGAATAAAAAAAGGATTGCCCTTCGTTTGTTTGTGCGCTGGTTAAAAAAGTTTAAGCATCTTTGGAGTGTTGAAATTAAAGAAGCCCCTACTTTTGATGAATTAGAAAATCAAACAGAAAAGAAATTAAAAGAAGATTATAAGGAGAAAAAGAATGCTGAAATTGAAAACGTGTTTTCGACACTCGAAAGTGATGAAACTGAGGTTGAAAGTGAAGAAATACAATCAGCACCTGATTATGATGTTGGTGAAGTGGAAGTAGATGATTTGTTAGAGAATCAAGAATTAGAATCGCATTACCAATTAAATATTGTAGATGCAAAAGTTGATGGCTCCGATGAGCATTTAGTAGGTGTAGAGCACATAGAGCCGTGATTTTTTTTTACTATTCAAAACTAATAAATTGATACAATTAATACTTAGCGTTGAAATATAATAAGACAACCAAACCATGCCGGGGATGGGACATGAAGGGGTTTTACCGTAGGAAATTTATTGCTAACACCTTAGTAATTTTGATGATTACAACAGTATTTTTTGCAGGTTGCACTAGCCTTAGTGTGACGAAACCCCGAGCATCATTAACGGCTTATCCAAATGAAATAACCTCTGGCGAAGCTGTAAATTTTGACGCACGGGAGACAACAACTTCAGAAGGGGTTATTACAAACTTCATATGGGATTTTGGTGATGGAAATCAATCTGAAACTCTTGTTGGTTTTACTAGTCATGTGTATAATGAACCGGGTAAATATTCGATAACTGTAACCGTAACAAATAGTGAAGGTGGGGTTGATAGTACTACTACGGATATTTTTGTTAATGGCGTACCTGTAATTGTATTGGATGTTCCATTTTTAGTTAAGGCGGGAGAATCTGTAGTTTTAGATGCATCATCATCATATGATCCGGAAGGGGGACAATTATCCTATGAATGGGATTCTAATCTTTCAAAAGATTCTGATAACAATGGCAACCCCGTTGATGATATTGATTTTACAGATTCAATTATTACTTTACCTACTACTGAAAGTGGTTTAATTTCTGGAAGATTAAAAATTATTGATGATGTCGGAGCATCAACAACTCAAGATTGGGAAGTAGATATCAATACACGTAATTTTGAAGTTCGTTGGGCAAAAAGAGTGAGAGAATATTCTTGGTCTGGTAATTTAAAAACCGGTGAAGAATGGAATAATTCACATATTCCCTCAATAGATGGCATCTTATATTCAATAAATGCAACATTAATATTGACACAAGATGGAAATCTCTTGGGGGATGAAAATTTTTCCCTATCTTTAGAAGTTCCAAACAATAATTGGGCCGCAGATGCAGAAAGCACTAGACAAAACCCAGCAGAAGAGGCAAAGGCAATCATTTATCGTGAAGAAATGAATAATATTCCAAATGGCACTGAAGTATATTCTTCTGATTCGAAAGATATTTTGATGAATATTCTATTTGATGACAATTCAATTTTTGGAACTGGAAATTGGGTTTGGGAGGTACATTCAAATGGATTAGATTCAGGGCTTCCTTTTGATTTTCCTGAAGGCATAGATCCTGGAAACGATTGGACACTACATCTTACTTTTGAAGTATATGAACCTGTAATTGTAGAACTTGCTTATTTAATTAATTAAATTTAATCGGAATTGTAGTTTTCCAACTTGATAAAGGAAGTTTTTTCGCTTTTCCTAGAGCGATAATTGGGTTAATTTTATTCAATTTCCCATGAATTCCAACAACTTCAAACTTGACCTTTAAGTCTAAAAAGCGATCTCTCTCTGCAATGTCTAACATCTCTTTTTCAAGCTCTAATCTTCCCAATTCGTTTCCATTTATTGCACTAGTAAAAATTAATTCTGAACCATTTATATTGGCTCTTGGGCTAAAATCAAAATCTTCTGTATTTGACATTATGGCCAAACTATCCACAATCAACTTATCTTTAACTTGTATTTTGTTGATTTGTAGACTCTCGACCATGACACTGCGATATGATACACATTAGAAGCATTTCCTCTTAATTATCAGTGAATATGAAACCAAAAGTCGTTTTGGCAGGCTTATGTCGAAGTATAGTGGCGCGGCTTACTTTGATCTTGATGGCACATTATTAGATGCATCTAGTGAAAAAACACTTACTGCTGAATTAGTTAAGAAAAGGCCTTGGAGAATACCATTGGGGGCTACAATGTGGGCTTTAGGCACAATTGGTAATTTGTTACGTGGCAGGTCTTTTTATGATGCAACTAGAAATCGAGGGCATTTTGCTTTAGCGTCATGGGATGTATTAGATTCTCTTTCTCAAGATTTAATCAAAAATAAATTATTAAAGCGAATAACTCCACAAGCAAAAGAATGTTTAGGGTGGCATAGGAAACAGGGACATAGACTCGTATTGGTGAGTGCTACAATAGCACCAATGGCTGAAGCGATGGGGGCTGCATTGGGAATGGATTGTTCATATGGTTGTGGGCCCGCAAATAGAATAGGACGTTTATCAGGTTCAGAAAAGGGATGGAGTGTTCCCCGTAGGAAAGGAAAAGTGCCAGTGGTTCAGAAAGACGCAGAGGAAAATGGGCACAATCTTTCAGAGTGTTATGCTTATGGAAATACTATGGCAGATTCCTGGTTCATGCGTATTACTGGGAATCCTGTTGCCGTAAACCCTGAGAAATCATTAAAACGTTATGCAGAAGAAAATAATTGGAAAATTTTGAATTGGAAAATTTAGGATTATACGTCGTGATTAAATCTTCTATCGATTACGGCTTATTATTCTGGACCATTGGGGTAGCTTGGATATCCTTCGACCCTGCGGAGGTTGAGACCCGTGTTCAAATCGCGGATGGTCCGTTTTTAATAAATTTAAAAGGTTTTTATTAAATTATTTTTATCTTACTTTTAATGCAAATCATAATAAATTTTTAGCCATAGTAAAGATTCTAACCCTTCTTTACATCGCGTATATATATGGATTTAGAAAATGCATCTCAATGGGCAGAAATACTCGGTTTAGTAACAATTTTAGGTGCAGCAATATATTCATGGTTTCAGATAAAAGAACTTCGTCGTTCAAGAGATAGTTCCACAGCAATGAATTTAGCTTCAAATTTTCAAAGTCAAGATTTTGTGGTTGGTTTAACATCTATATTGAATATGCAATTTGACCCAATAGATTATGATGCAGACAATCCTAATGATTTTGAAGCATTACAAAACCATTTTGGAGAAAATTGGCCTAAAGTAATGACTGTTCTTACTACGTGGGAAAGTTTAGGAGTTCTAATTCATCGTGGAAATATGGATTTTCATGCTTTTTATGATCTTTTTTCGGGTGTGGTGGTAAAGAATTATGAAGCTTTTTCTTTTTATTTAGAACCTATCAGAGAAGACCCGGATAACAAGGATATGGAATGGTTTATTTGGCTCGTAGATCGTATCAAAGAATACGAAAAAGAAGGATCTGGGACGCCTCCTGCTCACATAGCTTTCAAGGATTGGAAACCTTCAGAGAGAAAATAAGATTAAACTAGAGGAGATAAGATGGCATTAACCTTTTCCCGTAGAATTGATTTTCCAATGGTTGATTTAGCAGGTATTGTTTATTATCCTGTATATTGGGATTTAGCCCATCGCTTTTTTGAGTTATGTTGGGAAGAAATGTGTGGAATTAATTATCCCAAAATTTTACAAGAATTGAAATTAGGATTTCCAGCAGTAAAAAATGAGTGTGAATTTTTAGCACCATTAAAATATGGTGATACTGTAAATTGTAAAATTTGGATTTCAGACGTGGGCAATAAAAGTTGTACTTGGGAATATGAATTTACCAATCAAAATAAGGAAAAGGTCTGGGCGGCTACAGTCGTTACTGTTTGCGTGAATATGGATACATTTGAATCAATAAATATTCCAAATGATTTGGTAGAAAGTCTGACATCTAATCGTCACGATTAATGACTATACACAGTTTCAGAATAACATGGCCGAAGACAAATTGGGAACCATGATATTGTCTAGTGATAATTTGAATTCTTCTTTAGTTATGCCGGAAATCCCAATTCGCCCCAATCCTGGAATTCCAAAAACAATTGGTATTTTTTTAATTTTAGGAAGTTTGATGGTAATCTTTGATGGCGGGAGCTCATTACTTACTCATTTCTCTGAACTTTCAGAGGCTGGTGCTGCCAGCCAAGTCGAAGTAATGGAAATACTTGGAGTCGAGATTACTGTTGATGAAATGCTTCAATGGGATTCAGAATTTAGAACTAGTAATTATCATTTAATTACAGGATTAATTAAAGTTACAGCAGGTTTATTGCTATTTATAGGTGGTGTGCAGTTAATCTTACAAAAATATCTCGGAGGGATATTTTCATTGTCCGGGGGAGGTTTGTGGTTTTTATCACAAGTTATTTCCATTTATTGGGCTCCAATTATAGAAGAAAGAATCGGTATTAGTTTGGCCACTCAATGGGATGTAGCAGGAATTGCAATGTGTTTTATCTGTAATTTATTTTGTTTGATCTTACCATTAATACCAATGTTTGCACCAGCAGGTAGGGCTGCTTTAACACCATATCATTCAAAAAAGAAAGATACTTTTGTAGAAGAGGAATAATTCATTCTTCTTTAGGCCATTTCTTTGAGAGCGCTTTTTTCAGGTCATCATCCATTTTTGAATCCCACCAATTTGCATTACGCCATATGGCATAACGCCCTCTTATCCCTCGAAGATCTGCATTATCAAGACGGCAACCTTGAAAATTTGAAAGATTCATTTTAGCTTTAATGAAAGTAGCACCCCTCATATCGGCCCCATCAAATGCTGCTTTCATTAGATTGGCTCTCTTAAATGAGGCTTTTCTTAAATCTGCACCAGACAAATTAGCACCCTCAAGGTCAGCATTATCAAAGACAGCACGCCTTAAATCAGCCCCTGAAAGGTCTATTCCGCGTAAATCTGCACCTATATGTGATGTGAATGACCAATCTTTAGGTGTAACTTCTTTTTCCATTCTAACAACTCATTTTTTTGATAATTTGTCTAAATGAGCTCTTCCTTCTAAAGTTAAATTGGCATGTTTATTTTTATTCGAAGAACCCTTTGGTATTATTAAATAATTTTTTTCAAATAATCTATTTAAGTATAAAGACAAATTTTTTGGAGGCTCTAATCCTGAATCTTTAAACAAATCCATTATTACTCTGGGGGGAACATCGTCAACCCCTTCTACATCTTTTAGATAATGAATCGCAGCAAGTACACGATCTGGTTTTTTAATAATATTACAATTTTCAATTAATGATTTAAATGCTGACCCTCTGTCAGGTAAACCAGATTTTTTTGCCGCCTCAATAGCAGCAGCAATAGCAGATTCTCTTTTTGAACGAATTTTTGTTAATGCGGTAGACCACTCTTCCCCTTCCATAATTTTCATTAAATGGGCATCAACTTCTCGTTGTTCACCGGAAATATCAATTTCAATATCCCCCACACGAATATAAATCCGCGCATCTTTAGATTCGTTTGTTTCCATCTAGTAATTAGTCGGCTAACAAGTATTATTAAATCTTGTATGTTGATATTTTCATACAACTTGAGAATTTATACTAAAAAATGCTTAAAATAATAAAATTTGTAGGAAAAAAACACCTTAATAACTACATTTAATAGAAGCCAATTAAAAGAAACCAACAAGAATGATGAGGGCGTCGCATAGATGATGACGAGTGGTAGCCCCATGTCTAGTATGATAAAAAGTAAACAAAAAGCATTAGTGTTAATTTCAATGATGTTATTAGCCCAAGCAGCACTATTAATTCCTTCTGTTGCAGCAGATATTTCGCCAAATTCTACATTAAGTACGACATTTTCAAATGATGATACTTATGTAACAATTCAATTTGATTCTTCCGGTGAACCAATTCAACCAGGGGCTTCTTTGGAGATTCCTCGTAATTCAACAGTTGAAGCATTAAACTTTGGATTAACATATAATTCTAGTAATAGTCCTGGAAATTTTTGGTTAGATATGAATGAAGACGGTATACCTGAATATGGTTATAATGGTACTGGATATGGTCAATTAGGTAATCAAACACAATTTTCAGATAACAGTACAATGTTTTACTCTTCAAATTCAGCAGGTAATTGGGCAGGTCCTGAATTTATTTTACCTCAAGATATTATTTTGGAAAACTCTTTACTTGCATTAGATTTCACTCCAGATAATAGTGGGAGGTGGATGCTTGAATCTTCAATTATTGATATTACAACTTTAAATTATGATAATGATACTTCTGATGAAATAATGGTACTCTCAAGTTCATGGGATACAGGCAATGGAGATTTATTTCCTGCTATTGGGTGGATGAATAACAATTCTAATAATGACGGAGTCACAAATATTTCTTGGCATCAAACTTGTAATGATGTAGAAAAGTTAGAAATCACAGACTTTAATGATGATGGTTATGATGATGTTTTAGTCTGGACACCTTTAGTTGGTCGTTTCTGTTATCATTTATGGCTACCAACACAAAACAGTTTTTCAGCCCCTCAAGAATTAACTGGTGGCACAAGTGGCCAAGAGATTTTTGTAAAGGCGGGTGATTTAAATCTTGATGGATTTGGTGATATTATTTATGCTGATGCTCAAGGAAGTTATGGTCTTTATCAATGGAAACAAAGTATACCCGGCTTTGAATATATTGATGAATGGGCATATGAAACAATAATTGGTGGAACTTACCAACAAACCGGAATCACCCAATTTGATGTAGGGAATATTATGCAAGGAAATGATAATGCTACATTGGTGTTTGTATCTGATCAATTTACTGTAGATACATTGGCATGGGACCCAGGTTCTAATGAGTTCACATCTGTGTACTCTTCAATTAGTAATGTGGATATTGAATTTCTATGGTTAGAAGATTTGAATGGGGATACATATGATGATATTATTACATGGGGCCAAGGAACATCTGGAACAATTTTAGTATCTGATGATTTTTCTGGTAATTATGTTTCCTCCTCTCAATCCGGTCTTGAAGCACCAGAAAACGCAATTGCCGTAGATTATGATAGCAATGGTATTTTAGATATTTTAATCCCAGAAAATGCGACTGCGGATAATGATGATAATACAATGAATGGTTCTTTAATGGTTTACAATTTTGTAGGAGGAGTAATTACAAATTCAAATAGAAATTTAACTCCAAGAACAATGCCCGCATTAACAACATTTGGAGACATTAATGGAGATCAAAATCCCGAAATAATTGCATTTTGTGGTGAGCAAGATACAGGAATTTTTATAGATTCTTGGCATAAAATGAGTTTTGATTTCGATTCGGATGGGGTAATGGAATTAAGTGCAGAAGGATTTGCTCAAGCGGAATCAGGAGCTAATGGCTCACAATTAATTAGAATTACAGATACTTCAGGCTCAATTGCTAATACAATTGAATTAAACCAGCAAAGTTATACATCTTTTACGGATAATTATGGAAACAATATGATGACTATTTCTTCTGAAATTGATATTGCTACAGCAGGTTCAGTTTTATTTCAAAATTTAAGAGTAACATATGAATGGTCACATGATTTAGAGGACTTTTATGATGGTTCCGGACATAACTTTACTACATATGTTAATTCAGAAGTAATGGAATTTGGTACTGGAAATTTAACTTTACCATTATTATTTTCATCAACACATGCTGGTGAATTAAATGTAGATAATTTGTACTTAGTTACAGCCCCGGGTCACCCAAATTTACCTGATTTGGCACCATTGGTACTAATGGCAATTAATGTTCAAGAGGATTCAGTAGAAATGCGATGGTCAGAAGTTTTGACAGGTAGTCAACATTTTTCATCTTATGAATTATATCGTTCAACTGTAGTAAATGCATCATTCCCAGGAGATTATAATTTGTTAGTAAATAAATCAGGGGATCATACAGATGTTTCCTATATAGATTCAGGATTAGCAGAAGGTGGTCATTATGAGTATGTAGTTAAAGCAACATTCTCAGTTGGAGCATTAGAGAGCGCACTTTCCAATGTAATTTCAGTAGATTTACCATCAATTCCTCGTGTAGAAAATGTTGCTGCAACCGACACTCCTATGGATCAAGGAGGCAGTATTGATGTTACTTGGGATGAGGTAGATGATAGATATACGGGATACTATGATGTCTTTGTATCTACACAAAATTTTACAGACACGACATTAATGGATTCAGTTCATACACTCCAACATACAGAAACGTCCCATTCTGCAATTTATACAAGTGCAATTAGAGATATTGATGATAATGTTTTGGTGCCCTCCGCTACAATCAATGATGAAGAAGCATTATGGGTTGCAGTTGTAGCAACAAATGATTCTGGCTCAAATCCATTTGTAACTGCAGTAGGCCCAGTTTATGCATTAAATAATGATGAACTTCCAACAGAACTTACTATGGGATTATCATCAGCAACTGTTTTTGGAAGTTCTGTAGATGATGAAAATTTAATTGTCGGCGGCGAGGACTCCACGATAGTTTCATTATCTCTTTTATCTGATGCGGGTTTACCAATTGAAAATGCTAATATTATGACTACAGTAATTGTAGACCCAGATGGTGAGGTATACGAGTTTTACTTCAATTCAACAACTGATAATACAGGTGCCGCGAATGTTCAATTTAATTGGAGAGATTTGGCAAATGAAAGCATCACTGTTAATGGAGGAAATATGGAAATAATGGCGCAGTATGATGGGCGAGAGGAAACATTGGAGAAAGGGCCTTTAGGTTCCTCAGATGCAGAAATTAAAGATATTGACATTGTAGTCCCTGCTTATTTTTCATTGTTAACAACTGTCGTTATGGTAGATGAATATGGTGATACTGATCTTGAGGTTTCTTTGATTGCAGAACATGATTGGCAACAAGCAGCATTTTTGGGTACGGAAATTACTTTCAAATATTATAAAAACGATGGAAGTTTAACTAGTACAACAAAACAATCAATCATGGATTTAGATGGTAATTTGGATGTATTTATTGATGCAATGCCTGAAGGAGGGTATGTTCTAATTACTCCAGACAATTCTGCTAATCCAAATAATCCTGCAGCATGGAAATATCTGAATATTTTTGAATTAAATGCAACCTTAGTCGAATTTGATGATTCAGGCCAAGCGAATTTAGATGATGATGGAGACTTTGTTTTAAATGATGATGATTTATGTCCAAATACACCTGGAAATGAAGTTGGACAAGTAGATTCAGATGGTTGTGCTCCTTCACAATTGGAAGATCAAATTGAAATTATTGACCCAACATTATCCTGCCCTAGTTCTGAAGAATGGATAATAGAAAATATAGTAAATTCACAAAATTCAAACATTGAATGTGAGCTAAGTAATGATAACGATTTATTCATTACCATTGAGCATCCTGCAAAAGTAACAGTGGGGGGAATAGAAATGGGAATTAATTGCCCATCATTTGTAGGTTCTGAGGCACAAGTAATATGTACATTTTCACCAACAGTAGTTAGTGAAACAAATAAATCAACAAACGATCCAGTTTTAAGCGATTTCAATACTGAATTTACATTTACTTGGTTAACTCCAACAGGAACAAATCAAATGAAAGATATTACTTATACAGTAGAATTCTGGCTTAATGGAAGTATTACTGAAGTTGTTGATAATAATGGAGGAACAGATCCAGGGACTATAGATAATAATGATGATACTGATAATACAGGAGGGGGAACGGAACCAGTAATTAATGAAGAATCTGCAGATACAAAGGCAGGAATTTTAGAAGATCCATTAATGCTTGGATTAATTGCAGGTGGAGCAATAGTTGCCTTAATCTCTATTGTAATTATTGTAAGATTTATTCGTGGAGATGATGATGATTGGGATGATGATTGGGATGATGAAGATGATGAAGAAGACATGGAAAATCCATTAGATAGAATTCTTGGTAGATCAGGAGGGCCATCATATGGTGGATCTTCAGGAGAAGAACCTTTTGAAAGAGAAACAAATAGGGGGCGTCTAAGTGGTTCTGCTGGCCAAGAATTTGTAAGACAAAGTCAGCAAACTAATGATTATGCAGACGATCCTGGATATAGTGTAGATGAAGATGGAACTGAATGGTGGGAAGATGAAAACGGTCAATGGTGGTATAGAGATCCAAATATGGATGATTGGGAAGAATGGAACGAATGAAATCGTCAATCTTTTTTCTAACCCCTTTCTCGGAGTGTTGATTTGAATGGCTTCCCCAGTTGGAAATACTTACTCTTTGGTGTTAAATCCGGACTCTAATCCTTCAACAGGAGGTTTAGCAATTTGTGGGTTTTCGACAGCAGGTATGGTAGGAAGTATAGCTGCTTATCATGTTATTCGGAGTTTAGATATTGATGAAATTGGAACAGTAATGCATCAAGATTTCCCTGCACTTGCATTAGTTGAAGATTCTGTGCCCAAGCACCCAGTAAGAGTTTACCAAGGAGATAATTTAGGTGTATTCATTGCAGAGGTTCCTTTTCCTACTGACCAAGACATTTCATTTGCAAATACGGTATTAGAATGGTTTACTAAGGGGGGATTTAGTAAATTGATTATTGTTGACGGATTAGTTAGACAATCTCCTGATGAAGTCGAAGGCCCGGGATTATTTGCAGTAGCGTCAATAGAAGAGACAAGAAATACTCTTCAAAAGTTAGGAATTGAATCGATTAAAAGAG
>PBHR01000048.1 GCA_002720275.1 Methanobacteriota archaeon | reverse complement strand
TCTATTTCTTTTAATTTTGAATCATATAGTGGGTTTTTCAAATCACTATTTAATCCGCCACCCATTTCCATTAGAATTAACAACTCTTCTGAGTTTGAAGGAACAGGAACCTTTTCATCAAAAAACTTCTTTATTTCTTCAACATCTAAATCGGTAGCTAAAGCCCTTCTGCCTAGTAATTTTCTAAGAACTTCTGGGTCTATGTCTTTAATCAGATATGCTCTAGTGCCCATAGACAATAAATCTTCAAAAGCAGATTTATACAACCCCATTCCTAATTGTGATGGTAATTTAGTTCTTATCATTGAAATTTCCATGGAGCCCGCCTCTAATCTCGCTAAAAATCCACTCAAAGCCCAGGTGTCTATATCTTGCTCAAAGATTTCATTCATTGCTTCCCTCATCAATAGACTTGATGGTTCTCCTCTATGTTTCGCCAATAAAGAATCTGCTTTTTGTTGGAATTGTTGTGGCGTAATTTCATCAGATCCTATCCTTCTTGGTATTATCATGGACCTTCCTGAAACTTCACGGAAACGTTTAGAGAATAATTCCGTATTCATAACATATTTTTCTAATACATTTTGAAAATTATCTGCGGGATATTCATGCAGGCCGCCGAAATCAAACTCATTTGTTAATTTAATCAACAAACAATTCTCATCAAATGACAATTCATGTACGTGATTTTCTTCTTCTTCTGATAGGCCAGCCAAGTAATATCCTAATGCAACATTAAAAGCCCGCCCTCTACATGTAGTAATTACATAAGTAGGGTATGGAGCATCAACCTTTTCAACCAAAATACCGTCATTATTTGGGGCTTCTAAACAATCATATGCGTGTTGTTCTAAATGTGTTGAAATCGCTATAGAAACTGGATATGAAAGCCCATAAACCTCTCTCAACATTTTTCTAGAATCAAAACCATTCCTAATTACTGCTAAACAAGCATTTTGCAATTTAGTTAATTGTGATGATAGTTCTCTGGCTCTAGATCTAGATTCTCCACTCCAAGAAGGGACATTTGGACGGTGTCCCGTGACCTGACTTACATTTACACGAGTTCCGTCTATCGAATTAATCCTATATGTTTGACCCCCAAGTAGTATTATGTCTCCATTTCTTAATTTAGCCACAAAAGATGCTGATAAATTACCTAAAATACTCCCCTCCATATTGAATACTAAATAACTATTATCTGGCGCTATAGTTCCAACATTCGTATAATATATCATTCTTGAATATCCTAACCTGCCATAGATATTTTCTTCATAATCTATCCAAACCCTCCTTTCGTCTTCAAGCAAATCTAAAGTATCAATAAAATCATCATATTCTAAATTTCTATATGACCATGTTGATTTAATGATTTCATAGGCTTCATCAATATCTATATTTTCATTTATGCACAAACCAATCATGAATTGAGCCATTACATCTAAACAATTTTGAGGGAATGTTAAACGATCCATGTCGCCACATTGAATTGCAGCTTGCAAAGCAGCCAATTCAACCAAATCATCCATATTCATAGGCATAAATCTGGCCCTTGGGACCCCTCCAACATGATGCCCCGCTCTTCCAATTCTCTGTAGTGCTGTTGCAATACTTCCAGGAGATCCAATTTGAATTACTAAATCTACACTACCAATATCAATACCCATTTCAAGTGAAGACGATGATACTACTGCACGTAATTTCCCTTCCTTTAATTTTGATTCTACTTCAAATCGGATATTTTTATCCATTGAACCATGGTGGCCAGCAATTAAGTTAGAGAAGCCCAATTTTTGCTCATCCAATCTTTTTAATTCTTTTTGTAATTTATTTACAACTAATTCTGTCATTTTACGAGTATTTGCAAAAACGATTGTTGTGTTGTGTGCTAAAATCAAATCCAAGATTTCAATGATTTCATACTCGAATATTTCTTTATCTGATAAATTATGAAATTTAACAGGGATTGGTTTGCCCTCAGCATCTAATTTAGGATGGCCATCAATATCTCTTTCAGCTGGGATTACAATATCCAAATCTAATTCCCTAGATCCAGACACTTTGGCGATGCATACACTTAGTGATTGGCCTCTTGTTTCCCTATCATCTGAAGCTACCAAATATTGGGCTACATTTTCTAAAGGCTCCATTGTTGCACTAACTCCTATTCTTTGGACTGGTCTTTTCAACAGAGTGTCTAACATTGAAATTGTTAAGGCTAAATGCGTACCTCTTTTTGTGGGCACCAAACTGTGTAATTCATCCAAAATAATATATTCAACATCTTCTACAATTGGTTGGAACTTTTTTGAGCTGATTGCAATAGCCATACTTTCGGGGGTAGTAATCAATATATGAGGTGGTTTTTTTAACATTTTTTGCCTTTCTGATTGTGGAGTATCCCCCGTCCTTAAACCAACTTTTATTTCGGGACATTTTTTATTGATAAATTTAGTCCTAATTTCGTTCAAGGGTTCAATTAAATTCTTTTGAATATCATTAGCTAACGCCTTTATGGGGGAAATATAAATGCAATAAATCCTTTTTTCCAATTTATTTTCTAATGATGCTCTAACTAAACGATCAATTACTGTTAAAAATGCAGTCATCGTTTTCCCACTGCCTGTTGGACTGCATAACAACAAATGTTCCCCCTCCATAATCGCGGGTATGGCCATTTTCTGCGGCAAGGTAAAATCGGGGAATTTCCAATGAAACCATTCTTTAACAGGCTCACATAATTTCAAATTAATTTCATCGGAATCAACGAATTTATCTAGATAGGTTATTATTGCCATTTTTTAATCAATACCGATGCGTTGCCAGCCATGATATGCAGTTATAAAACCAACGGGTTGGAAATTAAATTTTACTAATGAATTCTTTATGAAGTTATAATCCAAATGGGTTTATTGATAACCTTTAGTCTATAGGACCTGTTGAAACTAATGGGCGCGGATGAACACAAAAGTCGGAGATTAATGTCCTTATTGAAAAAAAGGGGATATATACAACCTGCTTTTGAACTATACGGCGGTGTAGCGGGATTATATGATTATGGACCATTAGGTGGTAGATTAAGGAGGAATGTAATCCGTAAATGGCTAAATCATTGGATTAAGTTAGGAAATATCGTAGAAATAGACTCACCTACAATTACTCCTGAAGCAGTACTCAAAGCCAGTGGACATATCGGAGCATTCAATGATTATGCTTCGGAATGCAAATCTTGCAATTCAATTTTCAGAACGGATCATCTATTGGAAGGCTTCCACAATAATCCTGATTCACTAGATAACACCGCTTTAGATAAAGAATTATTAAATCATGACATTCAATGTCCATCATGTAATAAAACCGATTGGGCACCATCTGAACCGTTAAACCTCATGTTTTCAACAACCATTGGAGCTAGTAAAGGAGGCCGGAGGGCGTTTATGAGGCCTGAAACTGCACAAGGGATGTTTCTACAATACCCCTCAATATATAGGCACTTTAGAGGCAAATTACCATTTGGAGCAGTACAAATTGGTAAAGGATATAGAAATGAAATTAGCCCTAGGCAAGGGATGATTAGACTTAGAGAATTTAACATGGCAGAACTTGAATATTTCATAGACCCCGAATCAAATAAAAACTACAACTTGCAGTTGTGGGATGAGGTGTTAGTAAATCTAATTCCAGACCCAATGGGTGGTGACTCTAAAGAATTATCGTCTACAATTAATGAGGCTGTTGAAAAGGGAATCATCAGAGATAAAACTGTAGGTTGGTTTATGATAAAAACCTACGAATTAATGTCAGAATTAGGAATAAATACGGAACTAATTAGATTTAGACAACATGAAATTGATGAAATGGCACATTATGCTACTGATTGCTGGGATTTAGAAATTTTTGGATGTTATGGCTGGATTGAATGCGTAGGCATAGCAAACCGAGGGTGTTATGATTTGAAGGCACACCAAAAAGTTACGAAATCAAACGAATTAAAGGCATGGAGAGATTTTGAAAAAGAATTAGAAATAGAAAAAGTTGTTTGTTCTCCAATACAATCTATTGTAGGGCCGCAGTTTAAAGATAAAAGTAAAATGATCACTGCACATTTAGAAGAGTTAAATGGTTTAGAAATAGAATTCCCGCTCACCATAAACATCAATAGAGAACAATTTATTATTGAAGAACACATGGTTGAAATCAAAAAGATAAAATCTATAGAACGTGGCGAATGGTTTACGCCACATGTCGTAGAACCTGCTTTTGGGATTGATAGAATAATTTGGCACATACTAGAACATTCATATCAAGAAGTTTCTAAAGAAAACGATGAAAAATACACAATTCTATCACTTAAAAATAATATTTGCCCAATTGACTTTTCTGTATATCCGCTGTATGAAAAAGATGGTATGCCCGAAATTGCACATGAGATTATAGATAAAATTAGAGAAGTAAATGAAATAAACATCAATTATGATGGATCTAAATCGATTGGAAGAAGATATGCAAGAGGGGACGAGATTGGTACGCCCTACGCAATCACAGTAGATCATCAAACACTTGAAGACAAAACTGTAACTTTAAGGGAAAGAGACACTCAGAATCAGACAAGATTGTCTCTTGAAGAATTAGTGCAATTTGTGTCTAAATACTAAATAATCCGCAGTATGTTCAAAGAGTGCCGATTATAGCAAGTGTGTGATGACAAATTCACCCCCTCACCCAGATTGGTCTGAAAGATATCGCCCCACCAGGGAAGAAGAATTAGTCGGGAATCATGAAGCAAGGAAAAAAGTTAAATCATGGATTAAAAGTTGGGAAAAAGGCATCCCAAAAAAGAGGGCTATTTTGCTAGTCGGTCCACCTGGCGTAGGTAAAACATCTATTGCAAGGGCCATCGCATTAGAAAATAATTGGAATATTATTGAGTTAAATGCTAGTGAGCAAAGAAATGCCCCCGCCATTAGAAAAGCAGCAACTTCTGGTTCTGTTAATAAGTCCTTATTTAGTTTTGAAGGTGAAAATAAACGTTCCATAATCTTATTAGATGAAGTTGATCATATTTCAGGATCATTAAAGAAAATGAGTGAAGAGAAAATAAATAAAAGCATATCACCCAATGCATCCGACTTTGAACCAGTCAAAGGAGATAAGGGCGGTAAAGCAGAATTACTTGGACTAATCACTAAGTCTCAAGAGCCTATAATTTTAGCATGTAATGACGCCATGAGGTTTTGGGGTATGTCCTCTGGATGGAGGGAACGAAAAGAGAGGTTTACTAAAAAATTAGAAGTCATAGATTTTTACAGAGTTAATAATGTTGAAATGAAAAATATTGCCAACAAAATTTTAAAACAAGAAGGTTATGAAATTGAAAATTCTGCTTTAGAGAAATTAATTTCAATAAATGCAGGAGACATCAGGGCTCTAATAAAAGATCTACAATCATTAGCTTTAGAATCCGAGGGATTAATAAAAATTTCAGACATAGAAAAGCAAATTTCAATTGGCAATAGAGACCATGGGATTGAATTGTTTCCAGGACTTGAAAAATTGTACAAATCAAAAAATTCTAAAATGGCGCAATCTATTATTTATGATTTAGACAAAACACCTGAAGAATTACTTGCATGGATTTCATGGAACAATCCCCGCGTACATTCCTCAAATGATGTAATCTCCAATGGAGCAGACTATCTTGCTTTTGCTGACAGCAAAATCACAGTGATGTACCAAAACAGAGCCTACAGAAGTTGGTATTGGGGATCAAACATTTCTGCATTAAGTGCTGGTTTGATAGGAAAAATTAATCCAACTAGCAAACTTTTTTTTAACTATCCCGATTTTTTAAGGAGGAATTTTGGAAGTTTCAAAAAAGAATTGGTAAATAAAATTTCAACTGATTTAAATGTCAATAAATCGACCGTAAAAAATGATTTATTGCCTTTATTAATCGCATTCCATAGTACAGAAATAAATAATAACTGGGCAGAAGATTTCAAAATTAGTCATAAATACAATTTAGAATTTAGGGAGCATGCTTTAATTTCAAAGATTAATTTGTCAAAACCATCTACAAAAAAACTTATTGAAAAATATGAAAAGAAAAATCAAAAAGGATTGGTAAATCCAGAAAAGATTGACAACATAGATGAATTGCCAGAGGGGCAATCTAAACTATTCTAACGCCTAAATTTATTTAATACGTCCGTAAATTTATTCTTAATAGACTTAATCAAAGTTAATTCGCCAGTTTTTTCATCAGACCAAGTCCTTGGATGAATCAATATAAGCACAGTCAACAACTCTAAACGGCCTAACCACATAAGCACTGAAGTCATGATTAAAGTGCTAAAATGCATTTCAGCCCATGTATTTGTAGGTCCAAAAGAGCCCAATGCAGGACCTGTATTGCCTAAAGATGCTGCGACAACTGAAATTATTGTTTCCATATCAAAATTTTCACCCCTTTCCAATAAAGCAATAATTAAACAACTTCCCATGAAAAGAAGTACCCAAAGAATTAGTACTCCAAAAATATTCCAAAGTCTTTCATCGGAAATCGTTTCTCCGTTGTGTCTAATCTTCTTTATTTGGTGTGGATTAAATATTCTTGAAAGTTCCCTCAAACCCGCCTTAATTGCTAAATTTAGTCTAAGCATTTTCAAACCACCGGAAGTCGAACCTGCACTTGCCCCAACTACCATTAAAAATAGTAAAATTAATGTCGAAAATGCAGGCCAAGATGCAAAATCAGCACTGGAATATCCTGTAGATGTCCCTATAGAAACGGCTTGGAATATAGTTTTCCTAAGTGATTCGCCAACACCGAGTTCTGAAGAAAATGATAAGTTTAATGCCATGATTGATGCTGCAAAGATCATTACAAAAGCATATAATTTAAGCTCCTCGTCGGTCCATAATTTCTGCCAGTCTCTTATTAGTGCAAAGTATAGTAGAGTGAAATTTACACCAGTAAGAAACATAAAGAATGTAATAACACCTTCTACAAGTGCACTATCATAATAACCAATACTCGCATCATGAGTGCTAAAACCTCCACTTGGCATAGTAGTTAATGCATGATTAACAGCGTCAAACAAATTCATATCTATTTCAGGATGGAACCCCAAACAAAACAAAATTACAGCCTCTAAAACGGTAAATAAAATATAGATACCCCATAGAACCAGAGCTGTTTCTTGAATTCTGGGTCTGATTCTTGAATAAGTCGGGCCTGTTAATTCCGCTCGTGCAATATTCATTCCACCACCCAATAATCTTGAAAGAATTAACATCCCTAGCATAATTATTCCCATGCCGCCAAGCCATTGTGTCAAACTCCTCCACAGAAGAAGGCCTTTTGACTGAGCATTAATACAATCAAAAGCAATTATTTCATTCATGCAGATTGGACTTGATCTATCTGAAATTACTGTAGCACCTGTTGTAGTAAAACCAGACATAGATTCAAACCAAGAATTAACAAAACCCCTAATTAATTCCAAAATACCTGGCGCATCATTGAAAGGGCCCCAAAACATACCTCCTAACCAATAGGGTAAAGCCCCTATCAAAACAACTGCAGGCCATGCTAATGCTACTGCAACAAAAGCCTCCCTATCCCTAACATGCCTACTATTAACTTGGCTTTTTGTTCTTCTAAATAAAAATAAACCTAAAGTCAAAGAAAGAAATATCGGTATTCCAAAAGAGATACTTGTTTTAAGAGGATCTTCATCCAAAATTAAACCTAAGATAAATGCAACTAACATTGGCAAAGTAATAGCCAACAATGTAATTCCAATAATTAAACCAATTACGTCTTTTCGCAAGGCTAAACCCCCATGCTTTTTTCAAACGAGTGGACTTTTTCTGTAGGCATAAAAACAATTAATCTATCATTAGCCAACAATTGTTTATTTGATTCTCCCGACAAGGTCATTGTTTTATTATTCACTGTTCTTTGTATGAACACAACTTTACATCCCTGAGGTATTTTGCACTTATCCAAAGTTCTACCAACAAATTTATGCCCTTCAGTAACTGGTACACTCATTCCAATAATATTTGGAATTGTTTCAAGCATATTATAGGCCCCTGGTAAATAACTATGAATTTTTGTCAAAATCGCGTCGAGAGCTACTTTCCTCCTAGCTACAGCAAAAGTAATACTCATCCTATGAACTACTTTTACCAACTTTCTATCATTTAAAATAAGGCCCGTGCGTTTAACACCCATATCTTGCGCCAATAACACTGCAGCAATCCCTGCATGATCATCATCCAAAGCAGCCACGGCAAGATTATGGCTTTCGACATCAATATCTTTTAACAATTCAATATCTCTATGCTCTCCATTAATTATATCCAATAATCTATGATTTCCGATTTCACTTCCAGCCAATTTATTCGCCTGCTCTAAATCCTCCTCAATTACGGTAACTCGGCACCCTCCTGCCAAGTAAGTTGATGCTAACCTAGTTCCCAATAAATTTGCTCCAAATATTAAAACCCTAGGATTACTAGGGAATTCCTCTTCCTCATTACCGGTCAACCTTACAATCCGCGGAAATGAACCAACACCAATAGTTGCAAAAGCGAGTCTATCACCTGGGACAAGATTTGTATCAGCATCAGGAACAGAGGTTGTTTTGTCTTCCTTCATCAATCCAACAATTGTGGGCAGTCCAGCAATATTCTTGCCCGCCTCCCTTAGGTTTGAATAAGCTAAATTTGTAGCATCTTTTGTCAATTTTAATTCGACAATATATGCATCATTACCTATTTCTAAAACTTCTTCAAAAGCAACACATTGCAAACCCGTTTGTAGTCTTTTTATTGAATTATCAATAGTACTAACTACGTGTTTTATCCCTGTCCATTCACTTAAATTGCCTGATTCTGCTTCATTCAGCATTTCAGGATCATTAACTCTAGCAATTGCCATAAACTCAAACTCATCACCTTTGTGTTTTTTAACACAATGTCTTGCTAAAGCACATGAAATTAAATTCTGCTCATCTGAATCAGTTACAGCAATAAAAAAATTAGAATCAGAGATTCCCGCCTTTTCTAACGTTTTTCTATGCTTAATATCGCCTTGTATAACTAAAGCATTAAGAGATTGGGCCTCACGAATAACATCTGGGTTGTTATCAATTAGTACTACAACCCTACCTTCCTTCAATAAGGCCTCTGCTAAACCTCTACCTACTTCTCCTGCACCGCCAATAAGGATTCTCATAAATCCACCACCTGCTAGACTATTGTGTTGTCTTAAACTCTTCTACTATTTGGGGATTAGTGAAGGTTCCGCCCGTAGTAACTGCTTCTCCTACTGTTTGCCATGTTTCCCCGTAGCTACAAAGAACATTACAAGCCCAAATTCTATAGAAATAATCATATAGCCCTTGACCAGGAGTTCCAGAATCCAAATCTTCAGCCTCGATCCACAAACCTAATGCTGTTGGTGGTTTAAATAACCACATATTATTTGTAACATCTACAGATGCTTCAACAAAACAAGTCTCTATAACGATGCCATTATCTTCACACCATTCTGAATCATATGGTAACATCACATTTGACCAACCATGAGGCTCCCATGTTTTGAATGTATATCCCGTCAATGCTCCAAATTCATACCAAGTAGGTATCTTTTTTGTTCTTAATAAACTCATCCACAAATTAGATTGTTCATCACAATCACCTACTTTATCGGACAAACAGGAGGGGCCTGATCTAGGAATATCTTTACCTCTACCATAAGTAATAACGTCCTGAACATATTCAAAAGCCTTCCTTGCAAATGCATAGGGGTTTTCACTTAAATCCTCGGGAATCTGAGAATCTATAACACTTGCAGCTTCAATAATCTTAGCATTTGTTCCATCAATCGCATAAGAGTTGTCACTTCTTTTGAACCATTCAGAATGCTTTGCAAATCTATTATAATGGTCACTCCGTGATTGTATATCCAAATAAGTGCCTGTCGTTTCTAAAGAAATACCTGTGCTGCTCCCCTGCACATTACCTGAGAAATCTGACCACCAAGAATATGCTGTAGATTTTATTGTATATCGGATGACAATAGATACTTCACCTTCGGCCGGAGTTATACCCTCCCATTTAACGCATGGACCAAAACTGCAATATGAAGAGTCTGAAGAATCTCCCTCGCCAGGCCAAAACATGTAAGTTTCGGTATCTCCAATCGGTATTGCTTGCTCAATTCCTCTGAGTTCTGGGCTAATATCTCTAGTTATTGCATCAACGGGTAGTTCATAATTAAAATTACCCGAAATTATTTTCATAGAAATCACTTCTTGAATTTTATCAGCCTCGGTAGGACCATCATCTGTTAGCCACATAGAATCCTTCATACCTTTTGACGTTCTGTCCAAAGGAACAGCAAAACTATACTTAAATGTGTGATTGTCTACATCCTTATTGGTCATTGTTAAAGTACGATCCACTGTATATGTGGACTCCATAGGATATACAGGTGCTGTTAAATCTTGGATTTGCGTTGAAACATTAGCCCATTGACTCATAGCCAATTCATTTGCAGGAGTAAAAACAAATACACAAGCAATCACAGAAACAAATACCAATTTGCCTAACTTACTCTTCTTCCTTCTTCTAGTTTGCATTCTTCTAGGAGCCCTCATCATTTGAGGGGCTTGCCCGGAAATCGCCCCTCCCGAATATGGGCCTGTGTTAAATTGCCCCGATACTCTTTGAGATGAGCCTGCAGAACCAGTAATAATCCGACCACATGTTCGACAAATCTCATCAAATTTAGATACTGGAGACATACAATAAGGACAGCGTGCCATTGGTACCACGTAACACCGTTGCACCATAACAGTTACGTAATTTATTCTTCGGATGATGCGGTTAAATTACCAGTATTCCCATCAACTATTTGCCTCTCCTTATTTCGTCTAATGTTATCTGCCATTATTCTTCTGTAACGTCTTTTGGCTTCTTGGGTCATAGAGCCCGGAATCCAATCAACAATTGACTTCCGGTAAAGTATCATGATTATTGGTATTAATACAACCCACCAAATCAGCAATGAAAAAATAGCAGGAAGCATCATTAAAAAGAAAAATCGGCCTCCGGAAGCAATAAATGAGGATTTAAATCTAAAACCTTTGGAAGATAATGATCCTTGATAGCTACACAATGCCCCCTCAAATAATGGTAACATAACAACAAATAATATTACTTGAATTAAAATACTTGGCATAATCCCATAATAATCCAGAGATAGGTAAGAAAATCTTGCTGAAAACATCGCCCCTACTCCCAAACCTAAACTCCAACCAGAAGTTGCTCCTGACTTACTAGAAAGCAAATTTTTTCTCGTCAATAGCAACATAATAAGTAATGATGTTGAAATACTTAACAAAACCGCAATAATGAAATTCATAATCACTAATTCCTGCTCGCCACGCATAAATGCCAAATAGTCCCTAAGTACCAATACATCAGAAAATAAAGCATAAACAGTCCCTAAAACTAGTCCAAACATTAAGTATTTAACCGCAGAAGCAGAATCGTAAAAACCGGAAACTTGACTTAAACCCCATTTCCAACCAAGACCCATACCAATTAAACCAAAAGTAAACGCAAGGTTAAGTTCTAATTGCCCGCTCACAGTCTCCCCTCACCATTAGTCAAATTTAACCTTGTATGAGTGAAAATGAATAAAGGACTATTCCTCTTAGAATAGTCGAGGTGCACAGATGGGGCAATTATGGTTATTCGGGGGCAAAGGAGGTGTTGGCAAAACAACTTCTGCATGTTCAACAGCAATATGGACAGCTAAATCAGGAATTAAAACTCTCCTCGTTTCTAGCGATCCAGCCCACAGCACTAGTGATTCTTTAAATTTCAAACTTAATAATGAGCCTACCCCCGTAAAGGGTATTGACAATTTATGGGGGCTTGAACTTGATTTAGAAGCAACTTTAGAATCAATCATGCCAACTCTTTCATCTGCTTTGGAGAATACAAGTTCTGGTAATTTCTCTCCATTTATGATGCCTAGCGAAGAGATGGATGAAATCAAAGATGAAGTCTCAAACATTAATAGCGCACAATTAATGCTTCCAGGCCTAGATGAAGCATTAGCATTTGACAGATTACTACGCTATGTGGAAGATACTGAATATGATTTAATTATTTTTGATACAGCACCAACAGGACACACAATAAGATTTCTCTCATTACCAGAATTGCTTGAATTATGGACAAATAAAGTGTTGAAGATTTTTAGAGCCATGGGCGGAATAAAAACAATGTTATTTGGAAGTAAACAAGAAAAGAAAATCAAAGAAGAACTTGAAAGATTCAGCAAAAGAGTAGCACACATTAGAAGGATTATTAGCAATCCAGAAATTACAAGGTTTACATTGGTGACAATACCAGAATCAATGGCGGTTTCTGAAACAATTAGAGCATCAAATCAACTATCCGAATTTGACATTGACATTAATGGAATAATAATAAATAGATTAACGCCAGATTTAGATCACGAATATTTAATCTCAAGACGGAATATTGAATTAAATTATGTTAATGAGTTGTCAGAATATTTTGCCAATAAAAAAATTGCGAAAATAGAATTAGGAAATTCAGACATCCATGGACTTAATTCTCTTGAAGAGATGGGTAAAAGATTGCACGGAGAACAAATAATTTTTCCGGAGGATATGGGCGTTCATGAAATTAGTGAAAATTTACCAATAAATCTAAGGAGATCGAAATTAATAATTGATGAAGAGGACAAAACAATAATCAAATTACACCTTGCAGGAGCAATAAAAAAGGATTTGTCTCTAAGGGGCGAGGGTAATCAACTATTTGTCGGGATTAATGAACGTGAAAATGTAATTCATCTACCTCATATCGTTGATGTGAATAAAACATCTGCAAAATTTTCTAATGATGTTTTGAAATTAGAAGTCCAGAAGCCGTTGGTTTGAAAGAGTAGATGTTTTGCCAATTGTAATGGCACTCGAGGGGCTTCGAAAGGGAATTTTTTCTGCATTGTCTAAAATTAAAGGGAAAAGAAGACTGGATGAGGCTGAATTACAAGAAATGATCAAATCATTAAGACGAGCACTTCAAGAAGCCGATTTTAATGTCAGGCAAACTAAAGAATTAACAGAAAGATTGTCTATGAAAATGAAAGAAGATGAGCCGAGGCCAGGCATAACACTTCAAACACATGCGATGAATATTCTTTATACCGAATTAGTAAGGTTGTTAGGTCCGCCCAAAGAAATACCTCCAAGAGGGCAAACAATAATGATGGTGGGCCTTTATGGTCAAGGTAAAACAACTACAACGGCAAAATTAGCCAATTGGTGGGCTACAAAAAAACAAGCAGATGTAGCCGTAATTGAAGCTGATGTTCACAGACCTGGTGCTTTTTCGCAATTATCGCAATTACTGGAAAAAACAAATGTAAAGGTTTTTGGTGACCCAGAATCTAAAGATGCTGTTGATATTGTCAAAAGAGGAATTGAAAAACACTCTAATGTTGATATTCTAATTATAGACACCGCTGGTAGGCACCAACTTGACGAAGAACTCGTGAAGGAATTAAAGGATATGAGTGAATTAGTTAATGCTAATGAAAGAATATTGGTGATTGATGCACAAGTTGGTCAAGCTGCAGGGCCTGTTGCTGCTTCATTCAATGATTTAGTAGATGTAACTGGAGTAATAGTGACTAAACTTGATGGTACTGCAAGAGGTGGTGGTGCACTTTCCGCAGTGGCAACTACGGGATCTCCAATTCTATTTACTGGTGAAGGTGAAAATGTAAAGGATATTGAAAAATTTGAATCAGATCGATTCATAAGTAGGCTTCTAGGAATGGGAGACATACAAGGTTTGATTGATCTTGCTCCTGAAGATATGGATGAAATTGAAGCGATGAGATTAACCCAAAGGATGATGAGTGGAAGATTCACACTAAATGACATGTATACGCAAATGGACATGATGTCAAAGATAGGTACTTTAGACAAATTCCTATCATTCCTTCCAGCAGGGATGTTTGGAGGAATGGGTCAAATGAGCAGGAAGCAAAAGGAAGAGATGCAATCTAACTTAGAAAGGTATAGAACAATAATGGATTCAATGACTGAACATGAAAAAAACAACCCACAAGTACTGAAGGCTGAAAGAATCAAGAGAGTTGCCAGAGGTTCTGGAGTAACTGAAAAAAATGTAAGGGAATTAATTGCTCAATGGAACAAAAGTAGAAAAATGATGAAGGGCATTCAAGGAAATAGAAAAATGTCCAAACAAATGAGGAAAATGATGAAGTCTGGTGATTTTGAAGATTTATCTATGTAGGTGGATAAATGTCAAAAAAATTTGCATTGATTGGGCATAGAGTCCCAAGTCATGGTAAACTAAATCTTAATGATTTAGCAGGTTCTTGCGGAAGATTAGATGTTCTCCTTAGATCTTTAAATTCTGCATTATTCCTCTCACATGGGATTAGAAGTGATGTTGAAGTTATTTTACATCTCCAAGGGGGTGAAAAGCCACCTAGGAGAATTTGGATTGATGGATCAAAAGTAAGGGGCATTCATTCAGACGATAGAAGTATTGCAGGGCATCTATCCAAAATATTACAATCGCCACTACCACCAATTGGGATAAAAAAAGAAGTTCAAACTGGAGTTTTTCATGGACAAGGAGGATTAAAAGAAACATTAGAAGAATGGGACAATTCAGAAATAGATGCTTTTCATTTGGACCTTACAGGTAAAAAGATTGATTTAATTCCCAAATTTAAAAATAATATTGGATTTGTCATTTCTGACGATAAACCCTTTTCAGATGATGAAAAAAATTTACTCTCTAGAACAAAAAAGATTTCAGTGGGAGATCAATGGATACAAGGTCATAGTGTAATATCAATAATTCATTACAATATGGATTAAGAAAAAATCCAAGATAAATCCTCAACAGAATTAATATTTTCAAGTGAATTAATTAATTCTTGATTTGGAAATCGAGGATGAGAGTAAGGCCAAGTGGGAATTAATGAAATCGATGCAAATTTTGAATTGACATTGAAAACATCTGTTTTTTCTATATTCTCTTCAATTATATTTGGGCCATCAAACTTTACTTCTAATTCATCTAAATTTTCTATAGAATTAATCGCTAAAGCGTTTTTATAATCTCTAATACCCAAGAGACCATATTTAAAAACACCATTACAATCCTTTGGAATATTTAAATTCAGAAAAAGATTTCCAGAGTAAAAAGATTTTTCTAAATCATCTAAATGGTCTTTCTTAAACCATAAATTAAAACAGATCTCTGATGTTAATTTTGCGGAAATACCAACATCACCGCCTCCATGTTCACAATAACTAGAAGCAATACTTGGAATCCCAGACATTGAACATTGTCGAGCACCTCCAACAGTACCACTATGCAATATATCGTGGCTCAGATTAGCTCCATGGTTGATACCACTTACTGCAAAAACGGGATTGAAATTACCTAATACCTCTGTTCCTTTAGCATATTCAATAAACAAAGAACAGTCTGCAGGAGTTCCTTCTAAAGTATACACCCTTAATGGAGCAAGTCCTTTGTCTAAATTCTTTTCAACTTCTTTTCTCCTAGACAATCTCATTTTTTCTCTTAATGAAATTGACATTGAGCATGCTGATTTATTTTTACTCGGAACAACAACAAATAGTGGTATTTTATATGCGTGTAAGTCAGTAATTAATGACTCAAGTCCCTTACACAATCCATCATCATTTGTAATAAAAATACAATCCAATTCATTCACCCTCCATAACAGATGTAGAATGCTGTGAGGTTGTGACCATTAATGTGCCTACGATAAGCAATGCGCCTCCAAATAGAGTTTCCCAACCCGGTATTTCTGTTGAAATAAAGAGATATCCAATCAAAGATCCAATAAGTGGCTCCATAACCAAACAAACTGAAATTAATAATGGTGAAAACCATTTCAAAACTCCATTTATACCTGTATGCCCTACTAAGCCCGGGCCTATTGCCAAATATGCAACATATGGCAGCCATGCCATACTCAACCAACCAAATAATGCAATAGATGATGATTCATCAATCCCATTAATTGTAGTTCCTTCAGCAACAAGTGAAGATATTCCCAGAAGGATTGCTGCCAAAAGAGTTACAGGAAATGCATAAACAAACAAGGGCATCCAAGACCTCATTAGTCTACCTACAGTAAAGTAACCAACAACAGTAATTGCTCCTAAAAAGGCTGCTAAATCACCCACCAAAGAAGCTTCTCCTTCAGATTCAACACCTGCAATTATGATTGCAGCACCTAAAAAACCAATTATTGCCCCTTGAGAGGATCTTCTTTCAACTGGCTTATTTATCAGCCATAAACCAACCACTATCACAAGAGGGTGTGACGTTACAAAAAGCAAACTACGCGGAAGGGTTGTATGATCTAAAGACCAAACCCAACTGCCAAAATGTAGCCACAAACATACACCAGAAAATAATATTAAAGCAATATTACTTTTTTTAAAAACACGGCTTATACTATCATTATCTAATTGATTAAATTGCACAATTGCAAGCGGGAATAATATCAACGCAGTTGCTTGTAACCTCCAAGATGCACGTAATAAAGGAGGTACTGAATCAATCATTTGAAATACGGCACCAGCACTTGAAACCGCAATTATTGAAGTTGCCAAGACAAACCAAGCATAAAGAGGTGGTTTTGACTTGTCAACCATTCCGTCCATATACTCACGCATCAGACTTTACTTCATTTCCAAAAACGCCAATTCTCCTAAACATTTCATAAATAATATATGCTAATGCAGCATTTAATGCAACAAATGCACCAAGCCTTACAAATGGCCAATTGTCTTTAAACATATTTTTAACATGAGGGTCTTTTGCTTGCTCTATGATATTTCCTGCAGCATCATAGGTCGCGGGAGATGAACCTAAAGTGTCTATGAAAGACATTATTGCTCCTTCAGTACCGAAGAAGGCTTCACCGGTTAGCATACCGGCTCCAATCATAAATGTGGTTAATAAAGCTAAAGCACGTGCTCTTTCAGCATTTTTGCTACCTTCCTTTTCTTTAATAATATCTATTTTTGGTTGAAGTTTATTCTTTTCCCAATAATCTCTAGCATAACCACCAATTAGGAATGGGAATGTGTAATAAGCAGGTAAATACATACCCAATCCGAAACTGGTTCCCATTCCTGTAGCCCATTCCACAAAAGCCCCTAAAAGGACACCTAAAAGCAATAATCCCATATCACCTTGTCTTTCTGCCAATAATATTGTGAATGTTGCAAATGCATTTGCTTGAGGAGCCTCTAAATTAATACTTCCATTAGCCAATAACATAGAAAGGAAAATTGCAACTCCCGCTCCTAAAATCGCACCTGGAACTACTCCGAAAATATTTCCTTTTGAAATATGATAGGGTCTATTTCCAATGTATAAACTGACTTTGTAATCGTGAACTACGGTCCCGCTCATTGAAATTGCGCTACCAAATACGGTAGTTCCCACCAACCCCAAAAGGATCGCATCTTGTTGAGTTAAACCGAATGTGTCCCCAAAGGATAAGAAAATCCCCATTAACATAAGTAATACAATAAATGATGTTCCGGAAACGGGTTCAATACCAGTTTCACCCATCACCCTTACTGCAATAGCACCCAAGAAAAATGTTGTAAGTAACAGAATTATCGTAAATATTAAACTTGGCAATATTCCAAAACCACCTAAAGTAAATACAATTATCATTGCAACAAATGTAATTAACATAAAGATTGGAAGGTGAGTTAAAGGCCATTCATACCAACCTTTACCTTCTGTATATTCTTGGACATCTTCTCCTCTGAAAGCACCCTTAATGTCGGCACCAATAGTTGCGAAAGTACGCCACATTTTGAATAAACCAAACAAGCCCCCACCCAATATTGCTCCAATTGCAATAATTCTCACTGTTTTTGTAAAAGCCAACATCTGTAATGGTGCAGAACCTCCACCTAATGCCAAATAATCTGATAATCTTAGTGAAGTTTGTAGTGAGGGGTCATAAACAGTTACATCGGTCATTACCGCCATTGGTATTAACCAAAACCAAGCCATTAAGGTCCCTAGAGAAACAAGTAAAGCAGTTCTAAATTTCATAAACCAACCTATTGCAAATAAAGAAGGAGATAAATAAATACCCAAATATGTATGCGCAAAACCATTCATTATAGGGTTCCCACCTTGATGATATTTCGTATATGAACCATCACTAATTAAACTAGGTTGATGAATAATACCATGGCTATAAACACTAGATAACCCCCAGTCACCAACACTGAAGAAATCAGCAATCCAATCTACAAGAGTTGTTTTTATTTCTTTACCCCAAATCAAGGGATATTCTATCAAAAATAAAAATAACATTGTCAAAGAAGTCCAAAGACCCACCGTAACTAAAGATTCTTTTGCTTTTTCTTGTGCACCGGATGTTATATCGCTAGTAATATCCAATAATTTCATGGTTGCTTCAAAACCAGGCATTGGCAAAGGGTCCTCGACTAACCAAACCCTTCTGAAAATGATAAAATACATTACACCTAAGAATCCAGCAAACATTGAAGCAACTATTCCAATAAATGCTAATTGCCACACATTTGGATCACTAATTAAGTTTCCATCACCGACCATATATCTTGCTGTAGGTCCCGTTTGAGCAAGTAAAAATATTGCTGGGAATGTGAAAATAAAACCTGTACTTGCATGAGTTGCTCCAGTTGTTGCTGATGTTGCAATATTAATCTCGGAGGGAGTCCATTTCAAAGCCATTCCAAGTAAATAAGCAACATACCATGCTGCTGAAATAGCAAGTCCTATTTTTAATCCAATATATGCTGTAACTCCAGCAAAAACGGAACCTATCAAAACACCAATAGCAACTTTTTTTGTCTCCCAATGACTTACTTCGTATGAATCTTCTAGATTCTTTTCTTCTAGATATTGCTCTAATAATCCCGTATTAAAGTTGTTATACATATCGTCATCAAGCCAAGTTAACGTCTTCTTTTCAATTGCCTTCAAACCTTCAGGTGTGACAGGTTGACGATATGCTGATTTTTCGACAGCCATTTAATCCCTCAAATCACTCCAAGTATTGCCACTTCAATACCCTTGCCCTTGATTAATCTGTATTCAAATCGGTTGATAAGGGTTTAGAAAAAGTAATGATTTTAGGGTTATATTTTAATTTTTGATATAATGAAATTGCAGATAAGTTCCCAGAATAGACCGTTAACCTAATTTCATCTGCTCCCTGTTCCTTTGCTACTGTTTCCAATCTTTCAATTATTTCCGAAGCTATATTTTTTCTTCGAAATTCTTTTTTTATCCAAATATCTGCAATATTCCAAACCTCGAAATTTGTTTGTAAAAAATGAAAATCTTTTGAAATTGTCCCCAACCCCAAAATTTCTAAATTTTGTGATTCTGCAACAAATAAATTCCCATTAACTATTCTTTCCCTCAAAAAATTTACACTTTTATGTTTGTTAAAATCAGAATTGACAATTCTATCATCATATATTTCCTGTTCTTTTATTAGACACCACCAAAATTCAGTGATTAGTTCTAAATCATTTAACTTTGCTAGGCGTATTTTGAATCTTAAATTAGATTCCATGTAACTTACTACAACTTAACTAGTAGAAAAACATTCAATGATCTCTTGTGATTTTATATCTTCCTAATGCTTCCATCCACAATATTTCTTTACCCGATTCTAAGCTCATTTCATCATCTTTCGGTAAAATTAAAGTTTCATAGGTCTTATTGTCCATTGCATGTACTTCTTGACCTTCAATATGCGTAATTATTGCCGAACCTTTTTCAATTAAAGGAACATGTATAGAATCTGTAACAGTGCCTACATGACTCTTTTTTTGACCCGTGAATAAATCTTCCATTTCAATCCTAGCCTTTGCACTTCCATGCTTTCCTGGCTTTGATTTCGAAATACTTAGTATTTTGTAGGCTTTGTCGTCTACTGAAACATAACGACCCACTTTCAATGTTCTAATCTCCACCCTTGTTGTTCCCGGCATGATTAATTGGCTTTGGTCACGTCTTATCATAATTGTGTAAATATACAATAAAAAATATTGTACTTAATTAGTTCCATTCTCTACTAAATGCCATTAAATCATGTATTGCATCCCAAACCTCTTTTTTAACAAGTCTTGTTTCTTCTGGGCCTAATCTATTTTCCATATCTCTTATTGATTTTTTATGCCTAGATGTGTTTTTTCCGGACATTGTTGAAATTGCAATTAAAAAACGATCAGCCCTTCTCTGGTCATTTTTAGATATTACTCCAACTTCTTTTGGTTCCTCTCCTAGTAATTCAAGGATTCTAATTTGATTGGGATGAATGTACCTAGTAGTCATTATTTGCTCTGAAAAACCATCATGTAGTGCCTTTCTAATACTTGGAGAAATGTTCTCTATACCTTCTGGAAATGCATGTTTAATTATTTTTGGTGTTAATTCGTAACCCATTAATCTAGACCTCATTTCATTCATTGTGTGCCTCATACCCAATACATTCAAAATCACAAATACGGGCAAGGCTAACAAATTAACTGTTGCTCTGGTTGCCACCCTTCCAATCATTCTAACCCAAATGCGTCTTAAAATCGATTTGAAAAGTGATGCACTACCAACAATCCGTATTTTAATTAATATTTTTCTAATAATTAATCCATACTTTCCTATTTTTTTTAATGGGTCAATTCCAAAAAGAGATCCTCTATAACCTGGTGCGCCCATAGCAGCATAGATTAGCCATCTAGGCAATGATTGCTCTACATCTATTTTGTTTAATTCTTCATCTGGTATTTCTAAAACTTTAGCCATCCTAGCAGCAGTATTTAGTGAGTCTCTATACATAAACAATAATTCTATAGATGTTGTTAATACTCCCACAACACCTATTATAATACTTGCATATATTTTATTCAAATCGCTTGAGGATTCCCAATTATATAAAGAGTATGCAATTAAAGAAACCAACATTCCTGAAATTGCACCAATCAAACCTGCCCTAATTATTGCAAGTGTGCATAATGTGTCCAACCTGTCATCTGCTATTTTCCTATCAATTATTGGTATCTCTTTCGAATTTTCTAAAGTTTTTAAAAAACGATTAGTGGCCCACCGTTTCATCTTTTCTTTTCTGGCCATTTTACCACTTATGAATAATCATAAAACCCACTACCGCTTTTACGACCAAGTTTTCCATCATTAACCATTTGAATTAGTAAGGGTGCGGGTGAATATTTGATATCTTCAAACCCCTCAAATAATACATTCATTATGTGTAAAACGGTGTCTAAGCCAATTAAATCGGCCAATGCTAATGGCCCAATCGGGTGATTCATCCCTAACTTCATAATTCCATCTATGGCTTCAGGTTCAGCAACACCTTCCTGTAAAGTAAGTATTGCCTCATTAATCATTGGGCATAAGATCCTATTTGATACAAATCCAGGTGAATCATTACAAAACAATGGTGTTTTACCCATATTTTCTGTAATATTTGTTATTGTTTCACAAACAGAATCAGTAGTTTCGCTTCCACGAATGATTTCTACTAATTTCATAAGGGGGACTGGATTCATAAAATGCATTCCAATCACTAATTCAGGACGATTTGTATGTGATGCTAAATCATTAATGCTTATACTACTAGTATTACTTGCCAAGATAGTTGTTTTTTTACAAATTTCATCTAATTCTTTGAATAAACGATATTTTAAATCTGGTATTTCAGGAACTGCTTCAATTACCAAATCTACATTAGAACAATTATTTATATCGACAGTGGTATTGATTTTACTAATTGTATCTTTAGCTGTTTGTTCTGTAATTTTTCCCTTAGAAACAAATTTTCCCAAACTAAATTCAATAGATTTCATTGCTTTTACGAGATATTCTTCCTTAATATCTATCAAAAATACATTGTACCCGGATAACGCTGCAACTTGTGCAATTCCTGAACCCATCTGCCCGGAACCAATCACCGCAATATTTTCTACACTCATGACTAATGCTAAAAGAGGAGGGATTTGATTTTAATGCTTTATTGACAAAGAAAAGATAGCCCCTCCCGGATTCGAACCGGGGTCTCTGGCTCCAAAGGCCAAAATGATGGACCACTACACTAAGGGGCTGAGTATTACCCGGGAATCATAACCAGTTCTTACCATTAGCGGTAGATGATGCAAGTAAACGCATGCATTCATCATCTATTTTTTCTAATGCTGATTGTATAAATTCTTCAGGATTAAAATCATTATTTTTCGAGCTATAATATGTTGCTTGTAATGCCATATCTAATTTATCACATGCTTTAACAAATTTTGCTTCAGGGCTAGAATTCTCTTCATATTCCAACCATAATTGTATTATTTTTTCATTTTCACTTACTAAATTTGTTAATTTTTTAATCGCATCAAACTCTAATTCGTGCTTTTCGTTTTTTGAAATACCATCTAAGGGAGTAATATCTCCAACTAAGGCCTCTCCCAAATCATGTATTATTGACATACTAAGCACTTTTTCCTTATTTAAGGAATCAGGGGCTAATATCAAAGATAAATAAGAAACCCCCCAACTATGTGCTGCAACTGATTCAACGTCATTTAATCCAAAATTAAGCCAACCCGCTCTTGGGATTTCTTTTAATTTCAAGGTATTAAGTAATGCGTGATGCAGATTCAAATAAATCAACTACTTACGCTTGTGCTATTTTTTCATCGATAATAGATTCTATGACGTTCATTAAATTTTGATCTATTTCAGGTTTTTTGGCATCTTTTTTAACTTTTCTAATTTTTATTTTTTTAGTTCTTTTTTCTAATTGAGCGAAATTTTCTGGCAAGGCTGTTTCTTTTTCTGGAAAGGATTCTGATTCGCTAGCCCTTGAATGCAAATTTGAAAGTATGCTTTCTGCTGTATGTTTTAAATTCTGATTACTGGGCTCATTTTCAAATAATGCCTTTACAACTCCTTGAGCCCATGTATTTTTACATTGACTTTTTCTAATAAGGTCTTTTGTATTGTATCTTACTTTATCTAAACGTTCCCCTGTTTCCGAACAAAAAGCAATTCCTGTTTTTATCACATCATTCTTGTTTTCACTAACTCTTCCTCGAGGCATCCCAATCAATTTTCAGGGACACTGGCGGTATTATAACAGTTATTGAAGATTTTTAATAAAAAACCTAATTTCCAAAGCACTATTTAATAGCCACTAATCAAGTATAGATTCAGGATTTTTATACAATTCTTTAGTCATGTTTTTTTGATGCATTTCAATGGTCCCTCCTCCAATTTCTAACAATTTAGAGTCTCTCCATAATCGTTCAACAACATATTCCCCCACGTATCCATATCCACCCATAACTTGAATTGCCCTATCAGCAATATTTTTCGCAACTGTTGTAGAAAATAATTTCACACCATCTGTGTCTAAGCGAGATCCCCCCGATTCTAAATTAACCACCCTAGCTGTATTGTATACATAGGATTGCATTGCCTTGTACTCTGCATAACTTTCAGCAATATGTCTTTGAATTTGCCCATATTCACGAATTGGTTTGCCAAATGAGTGTCTTTCTGAAGCATAACGATTCATTTCCCTTAACGACCTTCTTGCGATTCCAAGACTCATTGCGGCTAAAGCAATTCTCTCCAATTCTAAATTTCTCATCATATGCAAAGTTGAACCACCTACAGAGCCAACAAGGTTTGAAGGAGGTACTATGCAGTTTTCAAAAACTAATTCTGCAGTATTAGAGGCCCTCATCCCTGATTTGTCATATATTTTTTGACCAACACTATAACCCACCATTCCTTTTTCAATTAAAAAAGTAGATATTTGAGGTCTACCATTTGAGTCAATGCCAGTCTTTGCATATAACCAAACTAAATCTGCAGGAGTTCCATCCTCATCTATAGAACCATTAGTAATCCACATTTTGTTCCCATTAATCACCCAATTTCCATCCGAATTTAATTCTGCAGAGGTTTGCATACCCATAACGTCAGAACCATAATCTGGTTCAGACATCGCCATACAGCCGATTAGTTCTCCAGAGCAAAGGCCAGGCAAAAACTTCTTTTTTTGCTCATCAGAACCATTTACTGATAAATTATTTGCAGTAAGCATCGAATGTGCAAGGAATGATAGTGTAAAAGCTGGATCAGAGGAGGACAATTCCTCATGAACAATGATTGTAGAAACTGTATCTAAACCAGAACCGCCATATTCTTCGGAAACTGTTAATCCCAAAAGACCCATATCCCCTAGTTCCCTAAATAATTCTAAATTGAACTTTTCATTCCTATCGTGTTCAAGAGCTTGTGGTTCTACTTTTTTCTCTACAAAATCTCTTACCATTTCACGCAACATAGAATGTGATTCAGTGGGATTAATCAAATTAAACTGTGACAAATCTCTTTCGCTCATCACATCTGCGAAGTAAACATTACTATTATTATTTTGAAATTTTATTCAAACAATTGTTGGTTACTTTTAGTAATTCTCTTGCTATGGGTATTTCTGCTACAGAATGCCCTGCATCTGGAACAATAATTAATTCCGCACACTCCATTTTTTCATATAATTCCCATGCACTTTTAACTGGACAAACCATATCATACCTACCATGAACAATCCAAGTTGGTATATGCTTAATCTTATCAATGTCTCTCAAAATTTGCCCTTCATCTAAAAAAATGCCATTTACAAAATAATGTGATTCTATTCTTGCAAAAGCATCAGCAAAATCTGAATCATCAGCCGCCTCTATATATTTCAAATCTGGAACTAGTTTACTTGTTGACATTTCCCACCTAGTCCATTCAAATGCAGCTGATTTCCTTATCTCCGCATCATCACTTGTCAACCTTTTATAATATGCTGAAATTAAATTATTTCTCTCTTTTGGGGGGATATGATCCCTATATGGTGCAAAAGCATCAGGAAATACATGACTTGCACCATCCTGATAAAACCAATTTAATTCTGAACTCCTGCACATGAAAATCCCTCTCAAAATTAATGCATGTACTCTTTGTGGGTGTGTTTCTGCATATATCAAAGAAAGAGTAGAGCCCCAAGAACCACCAAAAACAATCCAATTTTCAATGCCCAAATGAACCCTTAGCGACTCTATATCTGAAACACTAGCCATAGTGTTATTGTCTTTAAGTTCAGCATGCGGTGTAGATTTACCACACCCTCTTTGATCAAATTGAATAATTCTATACTTCTGTGGATCAAAATATCTACGATATATCGGTTGACTTCCTCCTCCTGGGCCTCCATGAAGGATAATCACTGGATGACCGCTCAAATTACCGGATTCTTCCCAATGTATTGTATGGAGTTTACTTACTTCCAAATCACCCTCAACATTGACTTCTATTTCAGGAAACAAGACCTCATCCAAACCTCCCGCCATATTTTCCCCGAAAAATATCAAGAATATCAACTATAGCATCATAGTTGGTTTTTTGAAGTACTGCTTTTTCGACATGTTATGGAGAGTATAGTAGATTACGCTAATGGGCAATTTGGAAGTGACTGGGGGATATACTCAATTATTGCTTCAGCATTACTAATTTCTATTTTTATGAGGCAAGTAACGATATTCTTACTTCCTAAAATATTCTCAAGAGCAATTGAAAAATCTGAACGATTTGCACAAATTGAAATTAATTCCAGAAAAAGCATAGGGACTGCAATTTTAGGGCTGACGCTTTGGAAAATATTAGAACAATTACCACAAAGCGGCTTTTCGGGCACCGTAATAATTTGGTCTTTCGTCATAGCAAAATTAATTTTCCTTGTATTCATAATTAGAGCAGCGCTAAAAATGGTTGATGGAATTACTCTAGCGGTAGGCTTAATTGATAATGATGGGAAATTAGATACCACTGAAAAAACATTAATTTCAGCTCTTGAATCTTTAATGAGATTTGTAATATTTGTTTTGGGTATTTTATTCATTTCTGAAACTTTTGGTTTTGATATTACAACACTAATCGCAGGATTGGGTATTGGAGGTTTAGCACTTGCATTAGCAGCAAAAGATTCAATTTCAAACATATTTGGGGCAATTACAGTATTGATAGATCAACCATTCAAAGTTGGAGACTGGATTATTGCCTCTGGAATTGAAGGAGAAGTAATAGATATAAGAGTTAGAACAACCCTCATTAGGAGTTCAACAGACACAATAGTGACATTACCAAATGCAGCATTAGTAAATTCAAGTGTTGAAAATTTTGGAAAGAGGAGGTGGAGAAGATATCAACCATTACTACACTTAGATTTAGACACTGACCCTGATTCTATAGAGTCCTTCTGTGTGGCAATAAATAAAAGAATTAAAGATGATGAAAAGACTACAAACATTGAATCATCTTTCGCAACAGTAGAAGCAATCTCTGCCCAATCAATAGATATCAAATTGAATGTATATTGGGATGTAGATAGCGGCATTGAAGAAAGAAATTCTAGACAAAGATTATTACTTGATATTGCAAAATTTGCAAAAGAAAGGAATATCGAATTCTTCGAACCAAGAATACGTAGCAGCAGATAAAAAGACCAATAACTTACAACAATTACCACTAATTATGGGAGGAATTAGGCCATTTCATTTAGCATTCCCTGTTACAGACATTCCAAAGACACGTGAATGGTATCAAGAGGTTCTTGGATGCGAAATAGGGAGAGAGTCAGACATATGGATTGATTTTAATTTATTTGGGCACCAAATTGTGGCACACCTTGTTGAAAAAATGGAAATTCCAGAATCTAGTGCAGTTGACGGTAAAAATGTACCTGCAATGCATTTTGGAGTGATATTAGAATGGAATCAATGGCACAAATTAGCAGAGAGGTTGAAAAAAAGTGGAATTAAATTTGTAATAGACCCCTATATCAGATACAAAGGTAAACCTGGTGAACAAGCTACAATGTTTTTCAAAGACCCTTCTGGTAACCATTTAGAATTCAAATCATTTCAGTCGGACGAAGGAATTTTTGCAAAAGAGGAATAATTGCCGGGGTGGATATTTAAATTTCCAAACCCGTCTAAATTCCAAATAGTTGTACATAACTGATCAAGGAACCATCTATCATGACTAACGATTACCAAAGTGCCTTCATAATCATTCAATGCTTCTTCTAATGCCTCTTTAGCATCAGTATCTAAGTGATTAGTGGGTTCATCTAACAACAATAAATTATTTTCTTCAAGAAGCAATTTCAACATAGCAACCCTTGCTCTTTCTCCTCCAGATAATTTTTCTAATGTAGTATTGACCATCTCCTTTGAGAATTGGAACCTACCAAGAAGTGCACGAATATCCCCATATTCCATTTTTGGCCTTAATTTTTGTATTTGTTGTATGGGATTTAATGAAAAATCTAGAGTCCTATGATCTTGGTGAAAATATCCTATCTTTACTCCTGGCGACAATTCAATTTTACCCGAATCAATCCCCTGATTCCCCAAAATAATATTCAACAAAGTTGTTTTTCCCGCACCATTAGGTCCCAAAATACCTATTCTTTGGCCTTTTGAAATTCCAAAAGACTGTTTATCTAAAATTGGCTTTTCACTACCTTCAAAAGAAAGACTTGCATTTTCTATAGATATTATATCCATACTACTTTTTTCTAATGATTTAATATTGAATTGTATCTGTTTTCTTTTTTTAGGCTTTATCGACTTTAACCATTTTAATTCCCTTTGTGTCCTCATGAGCATATGGTGTTTTTGTGAAATAGATTTATCGTATTTATTTGCTCTTTTCATAGATTGAAGTGCGCCGGTAATTCTTTTGATTTCCTTTTCATTTTTACTAATACGGTCATCTAAAGTTTGTAAAAATAATTCTTTCTGTTTCACATAAGAGGTATAATTTCCTTTGTATCCCCAAGTTCCCCCCTCCCTAATCTCAAGGACATGGTTGCAAATCATGTCTAGGAAATACCTGTCATGGCTAACAACTAAAATTGTACCTTTGAACTCCAATAAAAATATTTCAAGCCAATTAATCGTATTTAGATCTAAATGATTTGTAGGCTCATCTAAAAAAAGAACATCTATTTCATTCAAACCAACTAGTTGCCTTGCCAAAGCAACCTTAGCTCTTTCACCACCAGATAAATCTGATAATTTAATATCCATTGGCTTATTTCCCAATCCTAAATGTTTCAGAACATTTTGCGCATGACCAGCAACATCAGTTCCACCACTACGCGTCAACATCGATTGTAATTCTTGATATCTTTCCATAGAAGATTCCCAATCACCCTCATAAAAATCGGGATTTGCCATACTAGATTCAATCATACTAATTTCAGCTTCGATTTCAGCAAATTGCCTACCACTTCGATTTAACTCCTCCTCTAAAGTTAATTCATCTAAAATATCTCTAATTTGCGTAAGGAAGGCTATCCTTAATCCTGGTGAAAATTTAATCTCGCCAATATCTTGATTTTGCTCACTAATTGTATTCAGCAAGGTTGTTTTTCCAGAACCGTTATGCCCTACAATACCAATTCGATCTCCTTCCTCAATTGTTAAATTAATTCCTTCAAGAATATGTTTTGGTCCAAATGATTTGTGAACATCAATTAGACGAATACATTCTCTACTCATAATTACAATCCTACTGAATGGTTTATATCCATGTTTCTAATTAATAAAATTGTCAAATCTACTTTTTACTGAAAAACTCATCCGTTCAAATGATGCGGGATGATTAATTTCCAAGCTTTTTGCATGTAAACATAACCTCTTCAATGGATTTGTCACAGATCCATATTTTTTATCACCTGAAATCGGGCATTTTATCCCAGACAAATGCACTCTGATTTGATTTCTCCTACCTGTTTCAATTAATATTTCTAGTAAACTATGATAATTATTAGACTTTATTATTTTCCAATTTGTGATGGCAACTCTTGCACCTTTAACTGTATTTTTACATTCTCGAACAATTAGATTTTTTCCTTCTACAATATAATTTTCAATTCTACCTATTTCTTTATACGGTTTACCATCAACAATTCCAACATAAATTCGTTTTACGATATTTTCTGAAAATTGTTTTTGAAGTGCTAATTTAGTTTCTTCATTTTTAGCAAAAATCATTATACCCGAAGTATCTTTATCTAATCGATGTACAATCCAGCCCCATGATTTAGAATTTTTAGACTTTAAATAATCTAAAACCCTAGAATGCATTGTATCTTTTTCTAATTTATTTGTTGAAACACTCAACAATTTATTCGGCTTATTTACAACAATAAGAAAATCATCTTCAAAAATGATATTTAATTTATTTTCAACATCTTTTTGTGGTTTTTTCTTTTTATCTCTAATTACTATAATAGTGCCTTTTAAAATTTCTTTTTTGGCCTTATTTACTACCATGCCATCTATTTCTACACGATTATTTGTAAGCATTTTTCTTAATTTATTTGTAGATGCATTTGGGAAGATTGTAGCCAAAGCCTCAATCAGCAATTGATCTTTTGTTACTTTATGAATCATAAACACCACAAGTTAACATTTACTTACTAGCTGCCATAAATTCTGAAATCTTTAAGTGGTGGCGAATATAGATGCAAATTAACTAAATTAATTTCTTCATCATTAGAAATCATGTGAATATCTGGTTCTTCAGCAGCACAAACTTCTCCTGGTGCATATTTTCTTATTCTAGAAACCTCCAAGTTACCTTCTTTATTTTTATACACAGATTCTGTAGAAAATCCTTCCAAGATTAAAAATGCGCAGTCACTACCCTTGTGATCGTGTATTGGTGTTTTTTGACCTGGTTTCCAGCAAATTAAAACCAATTCGTAATGTTCTGTTTTTTTCACAACATTTCTTTGATAACCATCATCTGTATAACCTAAAAATTTATTTAAATCACTCATATTTATTTCTAAATCAAGTAATTTTTCCTCAAGAATTTTTAATGTGGGTCTTTGATTTAATCCATCTAACCAGCCTAAAAACCCATTTAGACTTGGAGAATTTGTAACTAATTCTAAAACATCACTTTTTGTAAGTTCTACTTGATTAACCACAACCTCACCAATTGCTCTTAGATACTCTACAATAATTATATTTACTAAGTAGCAAAGATAATATTATGTATATTTCACGAAGTGTTATGGACTCAGACCTTATATTTTCAATTCTTATAATTTTATCAATCTCTATGTATATTGTAAATAGGGACAAGATTAAAAAATTAAAACGTTCAACTAAAATAGATAACATAGAAAATAAAATTCGAAAGGCATATAATGAAATCAAAAATATGAATACTCTATTTCAACTAATTATAATATCATGCATCATTGCAAGTTCTGGAATTATTCTAATAATCGTAAATATCCCGATTATTACATTACCATTTATATTAATAATTCTCGACATATTCAATATAAATAGAAATAAAGACAAAAATGAATCTACAACTTCTGAAAGTGAAACAGAATTTAAAAATTGGGAGCAATTAGAACACGAGAAAAATAACCAAGAGCTAGCAAAAACCCCTTTAAAATTTCTTAAGCCATTCATGTCAAAAAATCCAACAAGATTATACTCTATATTTGGTATTTTTCTGGGCATGGTTTTACTTATGTTTTCTTTAATTTTCATAATGCAATGGTTTGATACCGTAGATGAAACTCAAAGACAATATTGTCAATCATACGGAATTTATTATGATTCCAAAGGAAACATAGTAGCTAATGTATATGCCCCTCAGTGGACAATGAACTATTGTGAAGATGTTCGAGGATCATTTGTTGAAAATCCAAACCTAAGAAATTTGAGAGAATATTTTTATTCACCACTAAATGGATTACACTATAATCATGGAAATGAGTTCTTGGGGCTTGATTACACTTTTTGGGGGCATTGGAATACTGACGAACTAGGGCCAAACCAACACTATTATTGGATAATATATTCAATATCAACAGTTGGCCTACTTGTAGGAATTTTACTGGGAGAAAGCAAATGAATAAATATTCTTAAAGCAACAAAAATACGAGATCAAGAGAAAATATCAATGCTTACAAAATTAGCAAAAGACCCTCAAGGAGTTGTTGAAGGTCGAATTAATTATCCTAATCAAATTGAGCCTTTAATGCCTTCAAAAGATAATTTGCAATTTGCTGTAACATTATTTGTATTAATTACAATTGTATTCTTAATATCAATTACATCAATATTTAATGGCATAAATAATTCAAATCTTGCAAAAAATACTGAACGAAGTATAGAAGAAGATCTTAAAACTTGTAAAGCAACCCAGAATGATGCTAATTGTTATTACCTGATAGCCCCGAGATTAAATGATGTTTATGACGACAAAGGGACTCCTTGGACAAATGAATATCACAATTATGCTGATATAACTGATGGAGATTATCACTCAATTGATAATAACATATTTTATGCAACCCTAATGCATGGATTACAATTGTCTTTTATTCTAATATTATTCCTTAGTTCAATGTATTCACTATTAGGCACTTACACGGATGAAAATGATGTTGAAGAGGCGCCTCCAGGATTACTCGAAGAAAGAAATTCTAAATTTAACGAAGAAAAAGACAAGGAAGAAGAAAAATATAAGGAAGAAGAAATAGAAGAGGAACAAACGCATAGTGGGCCAATTAGTTTTGAACATGTTCTAAAAGCACTAGGTAAAGAATTAGAAAATGCACGTGCTGAATCCTCAGCATTAAGATTTGAATTAGACATGACTAGAGACAAAGTAGAATCTCTAGAAATAGAAGTTGAAGAAAAAAATAAGGAGCTAGATGACATTCAAAATGTACAACAAAACATGATCAAAATTGCAGACGAAGACAAGAAAAAAGAGAAAGGTGAAGGGAAATCACTTTCACTAATGGATTCTGTTTTATCTGGAGATGTTCTTTTTGATTCTAGTAAGATCGATCAACAAATAATAAATGATCCTGAAGCAATAGCAAAAGCGGCCATAAATGCATATAGAGAAGGAAAGAAAGATTCCCAAGAATGATGCTCGTACCGGGATTTGAACCCGGGTCGAAGCCTCGAGAGGGCTTCATGATGGGCCACTACACTATACGAGCCTATATTTCTCGGCGCCACTCAATTATTTTATTTAATCGTAAAAAAGTGAAAGTGAAAATCAAGAAAATCGGGTGAAAAGGAAGATATTCACTTTCACTTTCACCAATGTGCCTATTTTTTGCATTGATAAGTGAGACTTGCTAAAGCAGCACACATGGAAAGAAGAGATGGGAAAAGAAGTGGATTGGAAAATATCAAATTTTCTGATTTGAGAACAACAGGTATGATACTAAAAGAAATTGAAAATGAATTAATACCTCAAACAGTTACAAATAATGGAAAATTAAGTGAAAAAGTGCAATTGGGACAATGGAATCCTTGGCACTATGGAACTGAAAAAATTGAAGAAGAAAAGAAATTAAACAGTATTAATTTTCTTATTGAAAGAATATTTGGTAAAAAAACAAATCAAGAAAAGGTGATCATATGAGTAGTACAAAAAGATTAAGATTAGCAGTATTAAATTACTTAGAAAATACAGGTGAAGCGAATACAACACAAATATTTGACCACATAAACTCAAGATTTAGATGGGGTACATCAATGAATCAATTGGGAAATATATTAGCTAAAGATTCAAGATTTGAAAAAGTAGGTTTTCTAAGTAATTCTATTGGAGACGGACATAGGTGCAGAATTTGCATTTGGGGATTAAAAAAGAATAAAGAAGTAATCAATATCCATTAATTTATATCTAAATATATTCAAGTCCAATCAATGGGAAGCAGCGATGTGTTAGCACCAGATTTAAAATCAATCCTAAGTCTTATCCGATTTAGAAATTTAGTTATTGGTTCTGCAACTGTTTTAACTGGTAGTTATGTGACAATTCAAGTTCCATGGAATAATGATTTAATTTTGAATGTCATTCTGCAAATGATTTCTGTATCCTGTTTTATGGCTGCTGGAAACATTCTTAATGATATCATGGATATAGAAATTGATAGAATCTCACATCCTCTAAGGTCTTTACCATCAAAAAAAGTAAGTATTAAACAAGCTTGGTACTTAGTAATCATATTTTCAATTATATCTATTTTAAGCGCATCATATGGTGTTTATATCCTCAACAAAATTGGGTTAGAGTGGATCCCATTAGCCATTATTTGGATAGTTTCATTTACACTCATGATTAGTTATGAAATTGGGCCCAAAACCAAGAAATATGGATACTTAGGCAATTTAATCATTGGTGGAATGTTAGGTCTTGTAATAATTTATGGAGGTGCATCTGTTGGTAAATACAATTATAGCGTAACATTATGTATTGCACTAATGGCTACATTCATTGGAATCTCAAGAGAGATAATAAAAGATGTCCATGACCTAGAAGGTGATTTGAAATGGGGAAGAAGAACATTTCCAATATTAATTGGAGTACACAATTCAAGAAAATTAGCATATATATTTGCATTGTTAGGTGTAATTTCAATAATGCTCCCATTCATAATGAATTGGGGTAATTTAGAATATTGGATGATTATGTTTCAAGGGCCAACCATGTATGTTTTGCTATGCTTGAATGGACCCATGAGTACCGGGAACGATAAAAAAGCAATTAAGTCACTATTAATTTCAATGGTGTTAGGATTAATTGGTTTCTTTTTACTAAATATACTACTCCCATACATCAACTAAAAATTAATTTCAAGCAATTCCGAATATGTATCCCAAGCGGGCTTATTTACTAAGTAAGTTAATATTGACATTTGAGACCACATCCTATTTTCCGCTTGTTCAAATACAACACTATTTTTTGAGTCGATTACAGAATCTGTAACTTCTTCACCCCTGTGAGCAGGCAAACAATGCATAAAAATGTAATCTTCTTTCGCATTTGAAACTAATTCTTCATTTACTTGGAACCCAGAAAAATCAGTCATTTTGTTTTCCAAATGTTCTTCGCCCATGGAAACAAAAACATCAGTATAAACCACATCTGCATCCATTACAGCTTCAACTGGATCGTTTGTTTCAATAAGTTTAGAACCTGTTTTTTCTGCAATTTCCTCTGAACGACTTACAATTTCTGAATCTGGCTCATAACCTTTTGGAACTGCCCAAGTAATATCAAAACCAAAAATTGAGCCGGCTAACATCAAATCGTGTAAAACATTGTTTCCATCACCAACCCATGCAATTTTAACACCATCCATTCCTTTTTTCTCAATAATAGTCATCAAGTCAGCTGCTGCTTGACAAGGATGGTGTTTATCAGAAAGAGCATTAATTACTGGAACTTCAGAATTATTGGCTAATTCCTCCACATCTAAATGAGAATAACATCGGTATGTTATAGCATCCAAATATCTTGAAAGTACTCTTGCTGTGTCTGCAATAGTTTCACTTTTACCTAATTGTATATCTCCTTTGAGCAATGTTAATGAATTCCCACCCAATTTGTTTATCCCAACCTCAAAAGATACTCTTGTTCTTGTACTTGGTTTTTCATATATTGATCCAATACTCATATTCATCAAGGGGAAAAAATCACCAGCTATTTCCTCATCTGATTTCATTGTTATTGCCCATTGCAATATTTGTTCTAGGTCATCCTTTAAATCATCAATTGATAATACACTATCCATACTCCAGCACTAGATGGCCCTAGAAAAACAAGGACATAATCATTAGTAGTTATTCAAAGTCTAAATCTGGTGATGAGCCATCCTTTGCGTCAGCCATACCTCCGAACAGAGATTGGGCAAAAGTCAAGACATCTGCAAGCCCTTCCTCTAATTCACTTGAAAGAGGAACTAAGCCGGGCATTATACCAGATTCTTGCATCATTCTCAATTGGCCAATCGCAAATTCAGTTCTCTGACCTCCTGCTTCATCATATAATGCATATTCTAAAACTTCCAATCTCTCACCCCATTCAAGAATTTTTTCTAATTCTTCTTCCTCAAGTAAATCAGACTTAGAAAGGAAATTTATTGTTGGCAAACCCAATCTAAAATGAACAATAGAAGAAAGTAGCATTTGAGAAACAAATCCACTAGCCGTCTTTGAAAGCATAGGATCAAATAGATATACAATAGCAGCATTTTCTCCACCTAAAACATCCACTAAATGATTTGAAGCTTGTCTAAATGCAAACAACTCGACCTGCCCCGGAGTATCAATTATAATCAAATCACCAGATAAAGACTCTAATTCTAAACCTATTTCCTCTGCTTGTGCAGCTAAAAGATCAGCGGCTAATATTTGAGCACCATTGGGGCCTAAATCATATTCATCCATAACGTCTGTAAGAGAAATAAATTCCCGTACATCAAATTCAGGATCATAATGCCCCCTTTCAGCACCAGGATCTAAATTTACAGACATTGTTTCAATATCTAAAAACCTGCTCCATCTTTGAAAAGAATTGACTAATGAAGATTTTCCAGCACCCGCAGTTCCAACTACAAATAAGACAGGGGGTGTGCTAGAATCCATGCTACTCGAGATAGCCCTCTAGACATTATTTTTTGAAACTTATTGTCAATTATCAAAAAAATTAAGCAGAAGTAGGTAAGGCAATCATTATACAATTGGCGAGAATCCCAAGGTTGCTAAGGGAGCCACTAATATGACTGATGATGAAATAAATACACCACCACCACCACCACCGGGAATGTCTAATCCACCACCACTTGCTGGGGATATTGCACCACCGCCACCTCCACCTGGAATGATGGCTCCACCCCCAGTGCCAGGCATGGAAATGCCTCCTGCTCCACCAGAAGCGCCTCCTGCTCCTCCAGGAATGGATATGCCTCCTCCACCACCAGGTATGGAAGCTCCTCCTGCACCACTAGAAGCCCCTCCTGCTCCACCTGGAATGGATATGCCTCCACCACCACCAGAAATGGAAGCACCTCCTGCTCCACCAGAAATGGAAGCACCTCCTGCTCCACCAGAAATGGAAGCACCTCCTGCTCCTCCGGGAATGGATATGCC
>PBHR01000047.1 GCA_002720275.1 Methanobacteriota archaeon | reverse complement strand
TGTTTGGATAATTACGGCAGATGCTACAGCTGCAACCAGAATTAATGCAATAAATACAATCATTGCTCCAATACCGATTGAACCGGATACTTCATTTTCATTCATTCTTACGCTTTCTCTTCTCATAGTATTCCCCCTATTGTTTTCTCCTTTTTTTATCTAGTATATCATGTTAATTGCATATTTTAATTCAATATGCATAACGATATATTCAAGTTGGATAAAATCTCACACCATCATGCTCCTCCCTTGACCAAAGTCAATTGCGATAGGCATGCGTATGTGAGCAGTCCCCCCTGAAGGTAAATGTCTGATTTTTGGCACTGAAGCGGCAATAAATGAAGGTGGTAGCCATGGAGAAATTAACACATTATGGAGGTCCTCCATCCCCTTATTTTCAACCCTCATTGAAACGTTGACAGTTCCTTGTCGAACTCTGTAACCTGTTGCAACACTGAGCTTGTTGTCTAATATTTCAGTGTCTCCTGAAGGCATAACATTAGGCCTTACTGCGAATTTTAAAAACAAATATCCATTGGGTGGTAATCTTGGAATGTCTATCCATTTTGGATCCACAGTCCATCCCTCTGGCACTGGAGGAGACAATCTCATCGAAGGCAATGGTCTATTACTATCATTTAGGATATTAACAATTAAAACCCCTTGGCTTGATCCTTGGCCCCATTTAGTAGTTAATGAAAACCAAAAATTCCTAAATAAAAATGGGTTTAAAGTTGCAGACGTGCCTCCAACTAAATCCTCAACGAGGTATTCAACTTCGGTTGCGGCCATTGAAACTTCACCAATTTCTGCTGCAGCCGTTGCATTTCTCAACCCCATCAAAATTTTCTCTAACTCGCCCCTCAATATTTCTGGGTCGCGTAACAACCTATGCAATAATGCAATTGAACGTCTAAGTCTTTGAACATCTTCTTCAATTTCTGATAAATTTTTCTCGGCTACACCTAAAGATTTGTTTGCAGTAAGTACTCTTTGATCTTGTAAATTAATTTTTGCTTGTTGGACTTCGAATTCTGTTTCTACTAAGCTTTTATTGTCTGCTTCGGTAACTTGTCTTACAACATTTGCTGCAGCCTGTCCTGTTGCCCTCATTAATTGATGAATTCTCATAGTTGCCTCTTGATTCATTCCTGAGGCTGTAACATCCTCCTCCACCACATCTTCAAACTCCTCTGAGTCGATTTCAGTAGGAACTATTGGTTCTTCTCCGATTGGGATTAATTCTTCTTCATCCAAAGGCACTATGATTTCTTCAACTGGTTCTTCAACCGCTTCAACTGGTTCTTCAACCGCTTCAACTGGTTCTTCAACCGCTTCAACTGGTTCTTCAACAAACACATCATCAACTAATGATTCATCAAATTCTTCTTGCTCATTCGCATCTTCATCAGGAATCGTAATCACCTCCTTCTGCTTGTTCTACTACAGCATCTAAATCTATATTGGCAATTTCATTTAGCAATCTTGCAGGATCGCCAAGTGATCTTTCAATTGAACGTAATCTAGCTTGTACAACTGTCAATCTACTGTAAACCTGACCATACATCTTATCAATATATTTCAAAACTGCACTAATTGAAATTGCTGTAACGCCTACGATTAAAATCAACGACAATATATTCAAAACATCTGCAGAAAGAAGTGGAGGGAAACCTAAAATTGCCATCAAAAATCCTAGCAAGGGCAATGTGAAAATAATTGTGAGTTGCTGCCTTGATTTCTTTAAACGTTTGAAATGTTCCGTGAATAATGTTGTTTGCCCTAACCTTGCTCTTTGGTAATCAGCATGAATTATTTGCAGTTCATCGGATGCAGAATATGCATTATAAATTAACCAAAGCACAACTAAAACCAATAAAATAGGTCCTAACAACGGCCACTCAGATAAATGGAAAATCATGCCCAAAAATGCAGCACCAGTATATGCTCCGAGTTGCTTTAATTTTTCACGATCTCTTCCCAATTGGAATAAAAACACAGATACAAGGAATAACCCCATAACAATACCCACGGATACAAATTGAGATACTGGACTCCAAGAAATTACCGAGGCTTCCATTGCTACTAAATCATCTTCAACTACATTTCCTTCTGCTCCTGTAGGTAATATTGAAACTACACAATCGACCTTTCTGCTAGTTTCCCACCATTCTAATCTATCCGCATTTACGTCCCATGTCAAAGTATAATCTGTTGATTGTGGTAAAATCATAATTGATTGTGATTTGATATCGTCTAATTTTTGGTCAGAAGGTACTATGAGTTTTACTTTGCCATTACAATTTAATTCTACATCCATGTATGGAGTTAAAGCAGTCCCTCCATTACGAATTACAACTGTAATTTTACCAAACTCTCCTTCTCCAATAGCCGTACTATCTTCTTGGAATTTGATTGATTTAACGAATGGGTTTGCAAAATTTGCTAATGTTACCACTACATCAATTATAGTGCTTGAACCATCATCAGGATGAGTTAATTTTAATGTTAAATTATACCCATCTCCTGGTAGCACACCCTCGACATTTGATGCATTAATTACGATTTGCAACGGATCTTGAATGAAACGTGTTCTCGGCTCTAAGGATACTTCATTTCCTTGCATTAAAGCGACAGAACCTGTTTCTGCACCTAATAAAGTAAAGGTCCAATCATAATGAGATTCATTAGCTAAATTGTAATCAGTTAAATTTATGAATCTTTCAGAAGACATTAAAGTTACAATATAATTGGGTGTGGGGTCATAATTCACTGCAATATATTCTTCTTGTGAAGGGACATGTGACCACGGAATGTCAATTGTAGTTGCTTGACCATAGACTTGGTATTCAGAATCGAGTATTCTCTCAATTACTAAGTTAGTTGAATGTTCTCCAGCACCTACAACTTCCAAATCAACAGGGGATACTATCAAATTTAAGATTCCAGTCTCACCAAGATAATTACTATCTACAATTGATTGTACTATAATTAACACCGTAACTTCTTCACCTAAAGCTAAAGTAAAAGCGGATTGAGGGGGTTGAATAATTTCCCATTGATCTGTTTCTAATTCTGCAGAAACATTAACTACAATATCAGTATTACCTGAATTTTTTAGTTTAGCGGTGATTTGTTTAATATCCCCCGGTAAAAATTTAATTTCTTCTTCCCATTCATTTATTTCTAAAGCGAAAAAGGGCCTTACAGTAACTTTAGAGGTTTCATTCAATAATTCCGCTCCTGTCGATGCATTAGTTAACGAAAACCACAATGTAAATTCGTCACCATTGTATAACATATTTTCTTCACTGATTGGCGGTACATCAATTGTGAATGCTCCAGTATAGCTTTGATTTGTAGGTATATGTAGGGACAACGGATTCAAAGTAACATTCCACCCTGTCTCCAAATACACTCCGATGTTAATATTTTCAAGTAAATTTCCTGAATTTGTAACCCAATAATTTATTGTTTCATTTTCTCCGGGAGTTACTTCAATATTTGGTAAAGTAATACCAAGATTATGCCATTCTTGAACTTGCACAATAATCGTTCCTGTCAAATTTATTCCATCAACAGAGGTGATTTGAACATCTATTTCATAAGTTGTATCGTATGATGCTCCTTCTAATGCATTTACTTGAAATCTCACATCTTGTGTTCTTCCTGATTTTAGAATAAATTCATTACTACCCATCACAGTAACTTCTATTGGATCACCTTCCTTCACTGTTGTAATAATGTTGAATTGTGAAAGTGTGTTTCCTGTATTATTTACTTGTAGCATCGTAATTTGATTACCAAGATATGAAATGTTTACATTAGCTATTGATGGTGTCAATATCGCAGATGCTTGTTTTCCAACCGCTACTGGTGATGAATGAATTAAAACCTCATCGCCTGTGTCTGCATCTAAAACTATAATCTCTACATTTTCAACGTGGCCTTCCAACGTCCCCAATGGTGCCGTAACGGTCATTGTAATATTCTCAATATGTACTCCTGAAAGTGTTGGCCAATCTGCCATCTCAGGGCTTACTGAAAACGTGGAAGAACTAAGAGTTACTAACCAACCATCTGATGCACTAACTTGTAATGAGTAATTAGCAACTCCATTCCCATTGTTAAGGACTGAAAGATTGAATGTGGATGCAGTTCCGGGAATTAGATTTTGAGAATCTAATTCATTAATTTCTGCTGAATGAAATTTGGGCACAATATAAGTCACTGTACGTGTTACAGGAGATGTATCTACAACTAAACCAGTAGTATCTGAAATTTGGGCAGTAACGGGGACTTCTAGTGTTCCTGCTAGAGGTCCTAATCCATCTGCAGATGGTTGTAATACTGCTAATGCAGAAAATACTGGGTTTCCATAATTCGGATTTGTGGCAGGAGTTCCCACAGTATCAATTAACGGCGCAGAATGCGAGTCAGGAGTGATTGTAGCATTCCATCTTGTACTTTCTTGAGCTCCTGTTAATGAATCATCAGCGGGCGTAAATACCAAATTACCAAGACTTAAGGTTGCACCAGAGGTGTCTGCTGGATCGTCAATTAGATTATGCCTCATCTCAATTCCAAAATCTATTGCTTGGATTGTTTCTCCATACCTAGCTTCACCTTCTGAAAGTACATGTTCTAATGTATCTATTGCTGGGTCAACAGCAATAACTGGTTGAACTTCTACATCCGCTTGACCTGCAACTGGAACTCCTCCTCCCGTTGCAGTTGCTTGAACCCAAACAATTAGTTGAGTTCCTTGCATTAATTGATGTGCTGGATTAAGAGGATTTGACAAAGCAGGAGGAGATACTTGTAATATAACACTTTCATTTTCTCCGGGGCTTAATACAGAAGTTCTTACTGAAAGTAAAGAAATATCCCAATCTTCAGCCACACCACCTAATCCTGAAGTTAAATCGAATGAAGTTGCTGCATTACCAACATTTTCGATATTAAATATGATTGGAGTCATATTTCCTGGTTGTACTGGTACAACCGGTAAAACTGTAGAAGCGCTAACTGATGCCAATAATAAATCCCCAGCCATCACCAAATTATTTGATGAAAGCATAAATCCATCGCCACTTGTAATATTAACAAAAATTCTAGATGAATTAGCCCTATCTTCATCAATGGGCACTGTAATTATAACTGCGGTTGCAGCACTAGCACCTGGCTCGAGACCTGAAATAATTGGAGGTAATGCAGCAGCTGATGCCCAACCCTTTGTATCTTCAACAGAAACTGCATAAGAATCGATTAAATCTCCGACATTGGTGACCAAATAGGTCAACATAGTACTTGAACCTGGGACTACAGCTTGATCTGGAGCAGGGATTATCTCTGCCCTATATTGGCTGAAATTTACAATTCTAGATCCTAAATCCTCAACGACAAAACCTATGCCTGTGAATGTTAACGTAGAATTCATCCACCAACTTCCTGTCATCGAACTACTGTCAAATGATAAGGTTAAATTTTGAGCATTTGAAGGATATTTCAAACTACCAGGATAAATAGGTACATTACCAGTTGAATAAGTTGTAGTTGTTCCGTCTGCAAGGGAATACATGCTAATCTCAAATACTGCATTGACTGCAACTGTTCCTGCATTCCTAACTGTGGCATTATAGGTTGTTTGCCCCAAAGGCAATCTTGGAGGAGGGAATGAAGCTTGTGGCAAATTATTATCCAAGTGCTCTCCCTGTTCTAAATTATCTACATCAAAATCTAATATTTGAACATTATTTAGTAAGTCCACTTCATTATTCGCTGCAGTTAAAACCACTTGATATTTTTGACATGGCCCCGTATTTGAAATTGCATGTGAAAAAACAATTGTTTGAAATTCGTAAGGAACTAGTTCTACAGCGGTGCCTCCTGTGTTAACTTCTGTGTAATCTACACCACAATTTTCTGAATATGTGAGATACAACAACGAGTTTCCAGTAGTCAATCCTTGATTTGTGATGTTTATACTTATTTGATGTGTGTCTGTAGCTAGGTAATTAACTCCTGAATCCCTAACACCTCCCCCAAGAATTGTAGTTACTTCAACAACCATCATGTCTGGAGCTGTGCTTCTTCCATCTGCCTCTAAAGAATCTGTAGAATTCAACTCTCCAACCGGTGTAAACAAAGGTTGCAAAAGCATAAACAAAGTAAATAGTAGTGCTATTGATTTTTTATCCACCTGTTGCACCTCCTACAGGTTCTTCAAATCTTGACACTATTATTTTCATCCCTCTTTTCTCTAAAATTTCAACAAGTTGAATTAACATCTTATTATGTTCAACATCTGTAATACCCAATCTTCTGCGTTCTTCCCAAAGTAACAATTGTTCGGTTTTGGATAAATAACCATCCTTCAAATATAATTCCAACGTACTTCTGTAGGAATCCCGGTTACTAATCGCATAAACAATTGTATTTCCCGGTAAACGATCTGCATATGATTGTATTGAATTACCTAAAGATAATGCCTCATCGAAAGAAAGTTTCCTTCTGTCAACTTCATTTTGAATCTTACTTGCAATTTCTTGCAACTCATAATGGCTACCCGCATTTCTAATCTTTTTCATATAACGCCTTGCGAGTCGGGTAAGCCTAGCGTTCGCCACGGCTCTCGTATACTATGGGGATAATTAATCAATCGGATGAATAGTAATAATTTATGCATAACGAATAAACAATAATTCATTAAGCATTAGAAGAACCAAAATCATCAAAAACCATACCCATTAACGAATGATATGGCAGACAATACCGAACTCCAAATTGGAGATGTAGCCCCCGAATTTACAGCATTTGACTCTGAAGGAAATTCAATTTCTTTGAAAGAATTAACATCAGAGGGGAAATATGTGATTTTATATTTCTATCCTAAAGACAGCACCCCTGGATGTACAATCCAAGCATGTGACTTCAGAGACAGCATGGAAACTCTAAAATCAAACAATGTAGTCGTACTTGGAGTCAGTAAAGATTCAGAAAAAAGTCATCAAAATTTTATTAAAAAACAATCATTAAACTTTCCTTTATTATTGGATGAAGACCTACATATCCACAACAAATATGGTGTTTGGAAAGAAAAAAGCATGTATGGAAAAACGTACATGGGCACTGCAAGATCAACATTTGTTATTGGCCCTGACGGAATGTTGAAATTCGTAAATTACAAAGTCAAGGCAAAGGGCCACGTAGAAACGCTTCTTGAGGAAGGTTGGTTTGTTGTGGTAAATTAAAATGGAATGAGTGAAAATGAATGAAAAAGAACATATCAAAAAGACAATTTTACAATTTCTAAACTTATGTGTAAATTATTCAGAAGGTTCCATAAACAGAAAAACAAAAAGATTGGAAAATCTAATTGGAAAGGACCTAGATTCCGCAAATAAAGAGCTTGGGAAATGGAAAAATTACAAACAATTTACTGAATACACGATAAAAGAAATACTAAGTGGTGATTTAGATGAATGGATTGACAATTTAGATAATCCCGAATTCAATCCAACACCAAGTAGTGAAGAATAATTTATTAGGTCAATGAACTCTATTCAAAAGTTCTAAAGAAACTACACCATTCGAAAGTTTCATTTCCAATTCGTCTCCACTATTTATCCCAATACAAATGTCGTCGGACATTCCGAATGCATAGGGGAGATTTAACAAAGAACAAGCAGGCAAAGTCAAAGGACACACATCTGTATTAATTATTGCCTTAGGGCCCTTTCCAGTATAGATAAGACCCATCAATACAAAAGGGGCCACCGTAGAACCAGAACCTTTTGGATATATCAAAATTGTATCTTCAATTGATTCCCCATCTAAGGGGTGTCCAGGTTCTTCAATTACTCCGGTATCTCTATTTACATAACCTAAATACGTAATTGGAACGTCTGTAACTAATGCTGTTCCTTTTACAGACCATTCTTTTTGGGAAGGAAGCCCGATCCCCTCCGAAAGGAGGTCTCCATGCTGAATTGATTTGTTTGTAGCAAATACTTCTTTGACTTTTGAATCTAATACAGGCCTTACACCCTCAGATAAATTCGGATTGAAAGCATGATGAACACAATCAACGATACTCATCACACTAGTCGGGATTCTATTTAATCCACTCGTCAAATAATGTTCTGCTTTCAAAGAATTTGTCAGCAAATGGTTATATTTTATTCTATTATATGGAGTAACTTCTGGACATGTATCCTTTAGTATCAGAGCACCCGCTTCTTCAAGTACATCTAAAGTTCCTTCCTGCTCTAACAAATTATGATTATGACCACTTGTAAAAATCCAAAGTCTTTGGTTAGGTATTTTTTCACCAAATTCCATCCTCCCCCTTACTGCTGCCGCTGTAGCTCTTACTTCGCCAACACTCGCTTGTGGACAACCAATAACCACCAAATCAACCTGGCCTTTTGGTGCCAAATCATCATAACGTTCCTTCAGATCAACACTAGTGAATCTCAAATGACCCTGTGGATTCCAATCAATCCCAAAAATAGGTTGGTTAGTGACTCCATCCACCCATAACATCGGACAGCCATAATTTGCTGCTGCTGCAGTCAATGCTTTCTTCTGCTCAAATGAAACTTCTTTTGGTAAACCAGTAACATAGGGCATCATTCCCCATGGCAAATGCCATTCTGGTTGTATTTGCTTCCCAATCCAATCTCCTAAAATACTCCAATCAGAAAGCGCTTCAAGTTCACAATTAACCTCAACTAAAATATTGGGTACTCGATTTACCTCTAAATGTAACCCCCACATTGGAGCCCAACCAGTAAGCGCAGTAGATAGTGCAGATAACCCACTTTCACGATTTGTAATTAGAGAAGTGTATGAATTAGAAAACGCAACTGCATTGCTTTCAGCCCAAGAACCGATTCCTTCAACCTCAATCCCTCTATCATATGGAGTGCAAGACAAGATGGCATCAATCCCTAATTTAGAATAAGAATGAATGATTTCAAATTGATGTTCTAGGAAGTCTTTAGTTTGAATATCCATCTCCTTCATTTTTTCCTTATCGCAGCCCGCACTATTCAACGTAGTTGGAATTTCAACCAAAGCGTTTTCATCTCCAGAAAGATCTTCTAGAAACCTACGTAACCCGTGACCTCCTGTAAGTGGAGATACTCCGCTTACGTGTGCATGAGAGCATTTGATGAATTCTGTAGCTCCTGCTGTTGAGGCTAAATCTACCACTAATCTTGCTGCCTTTTGTTTTGTTGAACCATGCTCTCCATCCAACATTTTTTTTAATTCCAAAGGAATATTCATCAATCATCCCCCATTGTAACCCTACCTTTGTTAATAAATACAGGGATTGGTTTCATTTTATGTGAATTTAAAGTGTTTAATCTCAAAAAAATTTCCATTACAATTTTTTGTCTTTCATTTAGAACTTCATTAGTAGGGTTTTCATTTTCTCGCATAGCCCATTCTAATTCATCATAAGTTGCACCTATTTGTTCTTCATCAGTTCTTCCATCTTCCCAAAGTCCATCGGTTGGGGCAGCATCTTGAATTTCTTGAATCACCCTCAAGGAATTTGCCAATGAATAAACTTCTGATTTATACAAATCAGCAATGGGTGAAATATCAACACCACCATCACCATACTTAGTAAAAAATCCAACTCCAAAATCTTCTACTTTATTACCGGTTCCAACCACAATGCCATTGTTTGAACCTGCAATAGCATACAAAGTAGTCATCCTGATTCTTGCTCTTGTATTTGCCAATACTAAATTAGATAAATTCTGATCTTCTAAATCTTTTATCAAATAATCATAAGTTTCTGTAAGGTCAATTAAATGACTTTCAACATTCCCCCAATTTGATTTTAACCATTCAATATGCCGATTAGAAAGGTCGAATTGCGAATGTTTCTGATGAATAGGCATATTCAAAACAATTGTATCTATTCCTGTTTTTGCACATAAAGTAGATGTAACTGCAGAATCAATTCCTCCTGAAACACCAACAACTAAGGTTTTAATTTGGTTTTTTTCTGCATATTCCCTAAGCCAATTAGAAATTTTATTTCCCAAACTATGCCAATCTTGCACTCTTTCTCCTCCAAATTAATTCAAATCATAACTATTTTGAATTTCAATATCCTTCTAATTTATGCCACTCGCCATCTGTTGATTGATGCCACCAAGAACCATCTTCCGATTTTTGCCACCATTGCCCATGTTCGTCTTGCCACCAACCATCACCTTTACCTTCTGTTGCTGCTTCATATGCAGCACCATATGCGTCTGCTTGATATCTCGCCTCTGGCTCTTTTTGTGGCGGTGGAGTTGCTACAGGTACTGGTGTTTGGATAGCGGCATTTTCGTGAATAGGCGGGACTTTAGAAGGAGCATCATAACTTTCTTCTTCCCACTCTACCCATTCGTATTCATCATCCTTACCTTTACGTAAAACAACAACTAATAATATTACAACTGCAATAATTAATCCTACAAAACTCATAACCAGCACTGGATTTGAGTCTTCAAAGACTGCATTTAATCCGGTTGCTTTGGGAGGTAATATTTCTATGAAGGGTCCTTCAATTGTTTGATCCGCCCATTCCACTCTAACATGATGTAATCCTTCCATATTCGGAACCCACTCATATCTCAATTGAATTGGTTGAGAGCCAAGAGGTATGGTTTCATTTTTACTTGCAATAGTTTTAGTTGCACCGGATGGTAGAACTTCGTAAATTGTAAAGAATATATCTCCTTGTGCATCACCCATATTTTTTGCCACAATAGTGATTTGAATTACTTCTCCGGAATTTTGTTCTCCTGGTGGAGAGTATTGAATATCTGAAGCAGTTAAAGAAACCACTGCTTTCCTGTAGTGAATTGGGATTTCTGCCAAAGGAACCGAAGCACTATTTTCATCTACATCAAACGGATTTCCTGCCATATCAGTTCCTGTAATCCATAATTGCAATGTCGAAGGTTTGGTATAATGCGAATCTAAAAGCAATCCACCAATCTGAATTGTTGTAGTTAACGTACCCGTGCCAGCACTGCTAACAATATCTAAATCCTCTACACCCTCTACAATTGTAACTGATGGATTCTCATCATAAATCACTCTCCAATGTAACATTACATTACTTGTATTTAGATAGGTTTCTTTGAAACTTGCTTCAAATTCAATACTATACATATCTTCTTCTGCTATTTCAACATCAATACGTGGCTTCACAACTTCAATAATAGTCGGCGCTTCGCTATCTACAACCAATGAAAGTGATGATTGGCTAGTTTGATCAATATTCGATAAGGGTAATGAAAATAATTCCCAACTTAAAGCATAACCTCCATTAGCTTGAGGTGCAGTAATAGTCACACTGAAATATCCATTTTCAACCGTTGCCAAGGTTGGCTGTAACCCAGAAATGATGATTTCAATATCCAATTGCTCATTAGGAAGCGCATTGGTCCAATAAAATTGTACTTGTCCTGAAATTGTAATCTCACTACTTGGATATACCCATGCACATTTTAATGTTGGATTCTGAGTTGTTTGGGATACAGGACAATAATCTTGATTTCCTGAGGTGAATTCTAGTTCTATTGTATCATAAGGTATCCAAATTTCAGCATTAAATTTCCATGCTAAATTGGGATACAAATCAACATCTTCATTCCCGCCTCGATCTACAACCATCATTTCTGGGGTTCTAATCTGCCCATTATCATTTAAATTCCATTTAAAAGAAAAGGTGACTCTAAATTCTAGATCAGAAGTATATGGGCCAACAGATCCTGTTTCAGCAAAAACATCACAATTGCCCAAAATCAAATAATTAGATTCTGTAAAACATTGCCTTGTTTCACCCTCCCATCTAATTTCTAATGATTCTTCTAAATCATCTTCATCAAATGTATCTTTGTCAAGTGCTAATGAAATAATTTCAATATCACTTAATCCATTTGGTTCCATAATCGGGAAAACCAGAGTATAATCAATCATAGGATGACGGAACGCATCCGTAGAATCAATATCCCATTTTGCTCCATTACCGTCAAGTTCTGGAGGACCATCTTCTTTCAATTGATATGTAAATAATTGTTGATCCTGGTCTGATGAACCACCCAGTTCTAAAACATTACCTGCTGCATCAGCACCCACTAAATATCCTGTAACTATATCTCCTTCAGAACCCAATAAATCACTAAATATGTATGTAAAATTATCTTGTAGCACACTCAAATTTTCAGGTGCTATCAATTGCTGTGGTTGATATTCTTCTGGATCGGGATAATCATCATAATCAAAATCATCCATCCATTGTCTCCAGAGCATTAATGTCAAAGTAGGTGGTAAAATTGGTCTGTCTGCTATTTCAAAAGTCAGTGTTTGAACATTACTTGGTTCCCTATGGTCATATTCCTCAACATTTGAACCCATAAACATGGGAGCTCTTGAATCTGTTTGGAAATCTCTACTTAAATTAATTGAAGTTAAATCATCCCCGCCAGGTACAAGTTCTTCTAAGACAAGAGAATAAGATAATTGTTGTTCAGTTGGTGGTAAAATTATTGAAATGTTCATCAAGTTACCATCCACCTCCTGAGTTTGACCAACAATAAAATCATCTTGGAATAATTTCAAAATTAATAAATCACTTCTTGGAGAACTACCATCATCCAAACCTTCAAATGCTAATTTAGCACTAAAGGTGACCACAGTACTCGCTTTTAGATAAGACAAGTCTGAAGGGATTATAACCCCCAAATCGTTGATTACATTCCATTCTGAAATATGATAGTCATTTTCAATTCCATTTGAGTCCCCTAAACCAAATTTTTGTACTGCTGGTAAACTCTTGTAACCTTCAGGGGTTGTTACTCTTGAGGATATTGTAACAAATGGTTCATCATCCCAGTTTGGATTTAATCTAAATCTAAAAGTTGCATCAACCTCTTGAGGAGTACTACTTACTAAAATAATGTCACCTGAATTAGTAGGATGCAATTCTACTAATTCATTTGAGGGTTCTCCATTAGTAGTCACTGTTGGTGTCCCTCCTAAAATTGGCCATTCCATAACTACTCGATTGTGTAAACCAGCAATTTCAACTTGAATATTCTCCAATACTTCTGTTGCAGAGGTATGAGTTGTAACCATTTCCAACCAAGATTCTGAAGGTGTTAAAGTCGCAGAATCATTTACAAAATCAATTAATGTAGAAGTCATTCCACTCACAGAATCAATATTAATTATTTGAAAATTCAACTCTGAAGAATACGCTGTTGTTACTGGAATTGGAATATTGAGGTAATTGTTTGAACCTATTTGTACAGTAGAGGTATAAGCATTCAATTCATTGATAAATAATGAAGTAGAGGAAAATTGTAAGTTGATATCCTCATTATATCTAGCCAATAAACCATCTACCATCAAATTACTTCCAGAACCTGAAAATTCTACAACACACTCTACAAAATCTACTCCTTCAATAGAAAGACTTGTCTTTTGTCCGTTAATTAATGCATTATTTAGTGAATTTAATTGTTCTTCGGCAAATCTATACGTTACTCTTTCATAAGAAATCGGGCCATAATTCATTTCATCAATTAAGATATTCCCACAAAGGAATTCCCATTGCACCCCCCCAACATCTTGCTTAGGGTCGTCAGACCATAAATCAAAGGAAAAGGAGTTCATTTCTGAATCTGAAGGTAACCAAAATGATGTTGATGCAGTAGTTGAACTTATCAAATCTAATGATTGAGTCATCTTACCATCAGCGAATCTATTTTGCCACCCCCATGGACCTAATTGATCTATATCTAAACTCCAATCAATTCTTTCATCATCTGCAATATTTAATTTTAGATTCTCTGGTAATGATGCATAATACAATTCCACATCAAAAGTATTTAGAACACCATTTGAAATTTTAAATTGTATTGTATGTGCTGGTTTTGGTAAATCCATAGTAGTATCATCATATCCTACTTCATAAAAAGGACCTTGGTCAACAGAAATCTCTACTACACCTACTGATTGAAAATCTAAATCTAAATCCCACCCTGCAATCGGCCTGTGTGACTTAATTATTGAACTTGTAATTGTACTTGAAGTAGAAATTCTCTGGTTCGCAGAATCCCAGTTATAATTGCCAGACCAATAATCACTAGGATCAGAAAGGAAGGTATCGGTGATTTTCCCTTGAATATTTACTGAATCTATTTGAAATGGCCCATTTTCTGAATTTATAAAAATCCTCAATAAAGGATGTTCTTGCCAATCTATCGTTCCTAAATCAACTTGCCTAGAATTCAAATTTTCAAATCCTACAATTGGTTCATTAGTTATTGCATCCAATACGGACCAACTTAAACCAAAAGTTCCTGATGTTTTAGCATCAATGCTTGCTATTCCGTATTGACCAGGTTCAACAGAATATACTGCTGAGTGGTGTGAACCAAAGGATGGTGAAGTCCAATTGCCTGGGCCCGGAACTGTGACTTTTATATCATCTATAAACCACCAATCACAGCAAGTTCCTGAACCACCTGCTTGCCTAAACCTAAATTTAAATCCAGACCAAAATGCATCTGTAGGAAGTGTATAAGTAACATCTTGGGGTTGATAACCAGGAAGGCCTAAATTCGCATTAAAATATGGGCAAGTATTTGCAGGGTTACAATTACCTGCAGAAATTGTCTTCCACTGATTATTTGATGCCCAATATTCAAAATACAAATGTTCCGTAGTGTCTGGATCTTCACCACAACCTGAAGCACCCTCCCTCATCCAAAAGTAAACATAACCATTTGATAGACCCGAAAGATCCATAGTATTTGATTGGACATTTACAGCACCATTCCTAAGTACTAATGAACCACCAGTTGAACCATTTGTACCACAACTCAAATATCCAAGATTACCAGAACCCGTATTTGTATTGTCATTTACAAGCCCATTTGCAGCGTTAGAAGAAGTCCAGCCTGCTGGTAAAGTCCCTTGTAGGTTTTCAAAATCCCAAAGATTTTCAACACCGAAAGTTGTCATATAAGTCCCATTGTAATTCACACCATTGTAAGTTGCATCATAATGTGACCAATCAGATAAGCTGTCCCACTGAATTGCATCATGATTTACAGTATGACTTGTAGTTAAATCCATCTCAAGGTTCGTAAATGAATCGCCACCTTGAATATCTACACTCAAATCATATGATGTTTCTTCAGGCCAACTATCAATGGAAATTTCAACATTTTCTCCCTCTCCAGCCCACTTTTTTTCATCACTCAAAGTCAACTCATCAACATTTAAATCATTACAAATAAATGGTAACATACTAGTCAGAAAAAACAAAGCAACGGCCACAAAAACTTGGGTTCGACTGGTGTGCATCGTCACTTGGAATCATATTCTATTTGTCAATGCATCGGTAATCACATTAAAACGCTGTAAAAAAGTAACTAATAATGCCAATATGACGTTGAAAATTAGAGGTTACTTAATGATGGTCATATTCAAAACGGGTACTTGGCTCGGAGTTGCATGGTAGCGCCGAAATCAGCGGGTGAATACGATTCTGTAAAATTAGAAGAATCGATAATGAAACGCTGGCAAGAAGAAAGGACTTTTGCTCGTTCAATAGAATATAGAAGAGATGGTGAACCTTTCATTTTTCTCGAAGGGCCACCGACTGCAAATGGGAAACCAGGAATACATCATGTTGTAGCAAGAACGTACAAAGATTTAGTGTGTAGATGGAAAACAATGGAAGGTCATCTTGTTGAAAGAAAAGGCGGATGGGACACTCACGGTTTACCTGTTGAAATTGAAGTTCAAAAAAGATTAGATTTAATGAGTAATGATGCAATTCTTGAATTTGGTATGGAAAAATTCAATGAAGAATGTAAAAAATCAGTTTGGACATATGAGGATGCTTGGAGGAAAATGAGTGAAAGAATGGCATTTTGGGTAGATTTAGACAACCCTTATGTTACCCTCCATAATGATTTTATTGAATCTTCTTGGTGGGCATTAAAACAAATGTTCGAAAAGGATTTACTATATCGAGGATACAAAGTATTACCATATTGTCCTCAAACAGGTACATCATATTCAAGTCATGAAGTTGCATTAGGATATAAAGAAGTAGAGGAACCATCAGTATATGTGAAATTCAAACTTGAAGATGATGATGCATCTATTTTAGCTTGGACTACAACTCCATGGACACTACCTGGAAATGTAGGACTAGCAGTTGGCCCAGAAGTCACTTATTGTAGAGTGAAAATTAGTGAAGAAGCTGGCAACTGGGATGGAAGAGGTGGAGCAAAAGTAGGAGAAGAAGTGATTCTTGCAAAAGATCTTCTAAAAGAAGTGATGCGTCATCATGTTGAGATTATCTCTGAATTCCCTGGTTCTGAACTTGTAGGTAAAGCGTATACTCCATTATTCCCTGGTGCTGTAGACAGGGGTGAAAGTAAAACTGCTTGGACGGTTGTATCTGCTGATTTTGTGACGACCAGTGATGGTACAGGAGTTGTTCATACTGCCGTAATGTATGGTGAAGATGATTACAATCTAGGTAGAGAAGTTGGTTTTCCTGAAGTTCATACTGTTGGAATGGATGGGGCATTTGTTGATGGAATCCATACTGAATTAGATGGGAAATATGTAAAAGATTGTGATGACCTAATAATCAATCTACTAACCGACTCAAATAAATTATATCGTGAAAAAATGTATGTTCACGACTACCCACATTGTTGGAGAACAGGGCATCCTTTGCTATACTATGGAATGGAATCTTGGTTTGTTAGAATGACAGCAGTAAAGGAAAGATTACTAGAATTCAATAATCAAGTAGAATGGGCGCCAGATTGGGTTGGCGAAGGTAGATTTGGAGAGTGGCTAAGAAATGTGAAAGATTGGGCTATTTCTCGTGAACGTTTCTGGGGTACACCATTACCTGTGTGGAGAAGTGAAGATGGTGAAATGAAATGTATAGGCTCTATTGAAGAATTACAACATGAAGTTGAAAAAGCAAATTCAGCTGGCGTCGAAAATCCTACATGCCCTGATGATGTTGATTTACATAGACCCATAGTTGATGACTTTGTATTAATTTCTGAAAGTGGTTCTCTAATGAAAAGAGAGCCTTTTGTAATGGATTGTTGGTTTGATTCAGGTTGTGCATTTTTTGCACAATGGCATTACCCATTTGAAAATGAAGAGAAAATAACCGATGCTTTTCCAATTGATTACATTTGTGAAGGTGTAGATCAAACAAGAGGGTGGTTCTACACTCTACTGGCTGTGAGCACTACTGTTTTTGATTCAATATGTTACAAGCGCTGTTTAAGCCTTGGATTAATCTTAGATAAAGATGGTAAAAAAATGTCTAAATCAAAAGGAAATGTAGTGGACCCATGGGACCATTTTAACAAAGAAGGTGCAGATTCATCGAGATGGTATATGGTCACTGCAGGTGCACCATGGAATCCATTGAAATTTGATCCTGATGGTGTCAGAGAAACATATGCTAAATATTTCTTAACACTCTGGAATGTTTACAAGTTCCATGCAGATTATGCTGCATTAGATGGGTTTGATCCTGAAGAAAATATTCTACCTGTTGAAAAAAGACCTGAATTAGATCGCTGGATTTTATCAAGAGCAAGTTCTGTAGCAAAAGATTATCACGATCAATTTGTCAATTGGGATTTTCACAAAGCATGTAGAGATCTAGAAGATTTTGTAATCAATGATTTTTCAAATTGGTATGTAAGAAGGAGTAGAAGAAGACTTTGGGATGAAGCTACGAATGATGACAAAAAATCTTGTCAACATACACTACATGAAGTCCTTTCACTTGTTTGTAAGTTAACTGCACCAGTTGCACCATTTATGGTAGATGAAATTTATTCAAATCTTAATGGTGACTCAGTTCATTTATCTAACTGGCCGATTCAAGAAGAAGGGGCTTTACCACCTCAAGATTTAGGCTTAGAATCTAAAATGGAACTAGTGCGTTCACTTGCAGAAACTGGTAGAAGAATTAGAGTAAAAGCAAAGAGAAGACAAAGACTTCCTTGTAACGAAGGTTGGATTGTTGGTGGTCCAGATCTAGGTGTATTTCATGAAATTCTTGCAGAAGAATTGAATGTAGAAAAGATTTCTACTGTAAATGATTTAGATAAATTCCAACAAATTGAATTATCTCCAAATAGAAAAATGCTAGGTAAAAAATGCAGACAAGATTTACCCTCTGTATTAGAAGCGATTTCATCTGCAGACCCTAATTCAACATGGGAAGAAATTGAAGCAGGAACATGCAAACTTGCAGGATATGAAATTACTTCAGAAGATATTGAATTAAGACGTGTTGAAAGAAGTGGATTTGCAGCAGAAACCATCACATTTACAGAAAATAATGAAGATTTAGATGTAAGCCTAGTCTTAGATATGCAGATTTCTCCAGAACTTGCTTCGAAAGGATTAGCTCGTGACATAATTAGGAGAATTCAACAAAAACGTAAGGATTTAGGTCTTGACATTGAAGAAAATATTGAGTTAACTGTTTGGACAGGTGAAGGAAACCCTGAACTTTTAGATAACGATTGGAAACATCTACAAAACGAAACTAGAGCAGGTATAGCAACACTTGAATTAGGGGCTGGACCAAATGATTCTGAAGTATTCGAAGTTGATGATTCAAAAATTTATTTCAAAGTAAATTAATGGCTAC
>PBHR01000046.1 GCA_002720275.1 Methanobacteriota archaeon | reverse complement strand
CAACCTGTTCAGCAACAACAGCAGTATACACAACAACCTGTTCAGCAACAACAGCAGTATACACAACAACCTGTTCAGCAACAACAGCAGTATACACAACAACCTGTTCAACAACAACAGCAGTATACACAACAACCTGTTCAACAATCAAATAATTCAAATGTAAATCAATTAGTTTCGGATTTAAATGAACAATCACAAAACTCTAATGTTGATACTTCATTCCTTGATGAACTATTGTGAGACATATGAATTCTGAAAATAACTCAGTATTCACGACTATTGGTTGGGACGGGGAAAAAGGCATTTTTGCTTTTAGAGAGCATTTGGATCGCTTAGAAAAGCATGCGAATATTACTGGAATTAAATATGATAAAGAAATTGAGTTGAAAATTAAAAAAAAAATTAAATCTAAAAAATTTAAAATAATTAATAAAGATTCACAAATTAAATCTTGCAAACCTCGTGGATTAATAACCATTAGATTAAGAAAAGATAATGATGTTTCAATTTCTGAAAGAGAGAACAAATTTAATATTAATTGTGAATACATTGATGCAATTACAGTAGATATTTCAGACGAATTTAAAAAAAATATAGGAATAAAACTTGGAGAACACCTACCATATAAAAATGCGCTTGAAATTGCAGAAAAGCATGGAGGTAATGCTGCTTTAATTGTAGAGAATGGAGCAATAATTGATGGAGATAGAGCAACATTAATGATTTTAGATAAAGATGGAACTGCTTGGGTTTCCTCTAAAAAATATGGTTCTGTTCATTCTATCACAATTGATTTAATCAAAGAAAAATTAATCAAAAGAGGCATTCCCATAACTTTTGGAAAAATAACAACGGATTTAATTCTTAGATCTAATGATGCTATAATGCTAGGTACGGGTCTAGGAGTGACAAGAATTCGTTCAATTGATAAAAGAATTTTTAAATTTCCAAATTCCATATTATTTGATAATTCTATTTCAGCATTTAATGAAATTATTGATGAAAAATGGATGAATTTAAATGAGGTTGAAAATATATGATTCGAAGAAAGTTCCCCTGTTCAGATAATCAATTTATTATACTGGGACTAATGGAATTATTAAAAAATAAAAAATTAATAGGAGAATCAAATATTTATGGTGGGTTAGATGAAATTTTATTCCACTCTGGGGGTCCAGTAACTAAAAAATCTTCAAAAAGTATAATCGTGGGCCCTCCTAAATTTCGTTTTTTAGCAAAACAACCGTCTAAAGAAATTTTACCGGCAAATAAAAAACAAATTAACCCTCTTGATGGGAACATTGTTTTAGGACCAGAGCCACCAGATTTAATTTGGGAAATAGAAAAATGGTCTTCAAATAAATGGAATTTACATAACTCTGTAAAAGGGCCTTCTCTATCCCTTAGTTTGAAAGAATTAGAAGTTTTTTTGCCAAAAGACGATTCAGCGCCGGGAACAATTTGTGGTGCATTTGCATATGATTTATGTCAATGGACTCAGCCATTACAATTAATCAATCCACCTAATGAAAAATCATTAATTGGAATATTATTCTCAATGGAAAGATGGATTCTTCATGACAGAGAAAATGAATTCATTGAAATTGGAGGTGATAATGAAGATATATGGGTTAAAGATACAATAAAATTAATTGAATCTATACCAAATTTAAACAAAATTAAACCTGTTTGGCCAAAAAACTCTCCTGTTCTTATTCCTGGTGAATATTCTAATTTTACTGATTTAGAACATATTAATAATATTAAGAAGGTCCAAGAATCGATTAAATCTGGTGAATTATATCAATTAAATTTTGGAAGAAAATGGAAGGGACCATTAAAAGAAGACCCTTGGACATTACAATTAAGACTTGCAACTCAAAATCCTGCACCTTGGTCTTGTTATATATTTTCAAACGATTTAGATTTTTGTCTATGTTCTTCTAGTCCTGAAATTTTAATAAAAGGTGACGGTTATGAATTTTACACTTCTCCAATTAAAGGTACTAAACCACGTGGAAAAACAGAATCTGAAGACTCGAATCTAATTAATGAGTTGATTAATTGCCCTAAAGAAAGAGCTGAGCATTTAATGCTTGTTGACTTGGAAAAAAATGATATGAACAAATTTTGTAAATTGGGTAGTGTTGTTCGTGAAAGTTTCCAAGTAGAATCTTATGCACAAGTTCATCACCTCGTTAGTGATATTAAAGGAAATATTCGTGAAAGAAAAAATGTGTGGGATGTATTAGAATGTATGTTTCCTGGGGGCAGTATCAGTGGATGCCCCAAAACTGTAACAATTGCTTCAATTGATCAAATTGAAAAGGAGTCGAGATCATTTTGGACTGGATCAGCCGGGATAATAAATCATAATAATAATTCATTGGCATTTAACATATTAATTCGAACTTTGGAAGGTCATAAAATAAATTCAAAATGGAACGGAACTATTCAAGCAGGCGGGGGTTTAGTTATTGGATCAAAACCAGAAATGGAGGTGAATGAAGCAAAATTAAAAGCCGTAGCATTAAGAAAGGTTACCGGTTGGATTACTGAGAATAAAAATAAAGAATATCCCATTAAACCTCTTTCAAATTTAATTATTAATGAAAATAAAATTCTCCCGGATTATAAAGAAATAGGTAATGTTGTAATTTGGCCAGAAAAATTAAATCTAAATAATAAAATGGTTGCATTTATTGATAATTTAGATTCATTTTCTTGGAATATAATCAATGAATTAGTAATAAATGGAGTAAATGTCTGTGTGATTCCAGGAAGAAAAAATAGTCCTACTTTTAATGAAGTTATACAAAAATTATCTCCCACACATATAGTAATTGGACCAGGCCCAGGAAACCCATTAATATCAGAATTAACTATGGAAATTTGTTCAAATGCACTCAAAGGAAAAAGCCCCCCATTATTGGGAATTTGCTTAGGACATCAAGCAATTGGTGTAGCAGCTGGATGGGAACTTTGTAAAACACCTACAGGGGCAATTCATGGAGAAGTCCATGAAATTGAAGACTTTGGATCTTCTTTAACTAATTTTAATAATAAAATGACAAGGTATCATAGTTTAACTTTAGTCAAATCAAAATTAAATAGAAGTGGATTAAAAATAGTTGCGAAAATAAAAAATGATAATGATTCTATTATGGCTATTGAACATGAAAAATACCCTATTTTTGGCGTTCAATTCCATCCTGAATCTGAAGAAAGTCAAGGAGATGGAGAGATATTTAAAAACTTCTTAAAATGCTAATTTAATAGTGAAATTGAAGAGGAGAGCCATACAGGAGGAGTTGAGAGAGAATGCCTACATGCAGACATTGCGGTTTTACTGGGGGCAGAATGAATTTCATTCATGGAAATGGCCCAAGAAAGGATGTTTGTGCTAATTGTGGCGTAAAAATGGGTTTAATAACAAAAGAAGAAGCCACCAATCTATACTCTAATGAAGTAGCTAATGCAAGATTAAATTTAGTTTCAAGACGATGGGCGCCATTTTTTTGGATCATTGTCCTATGGAATGCATGGTTCTTTTTCATAAAAGATGTGAATATTTGGAATTGGGTTGTCTTTGGTGCCCTATTAATAATTACTTTGATTTTGCCTGTTCTATTTTTAATTTCAAGTGCAACTTATACAGCAAACATGGAAAAAATAACTCCCGAATTTAAAAGACCTGATGGCCATTAATTATTCTCCAGTAATTACCATAGATAATTGCTGAAGAGTTAGTATCGTTGCTGTGAATCCCAAAAGTAGTGTATCTGCTCCAGAGATTGTTACGACTAATACTAGAATTTCTGCTAAAAGCCCCGCCACCAATAATATTTTTATCGATCCTACACGTTTAAATAAAAACCATTTTGTTAAATCTTCTTCAGAAATTGTTTCATTAAATAATCTCATTTTTACTGTAGAACCTTGTATCATTCCAGATTTTAATAATTGCATTCTAAATTCTTCTTCTGCTGAAGAAACTCCTGGCATTCTTCCTCCTGAAAACATATCTTTCATACTAAATAAAATCCACAATGTTGAGATAATGTCTACTCCGCCTGCCCAAATAGTTCCGAATAATGCTAAATGAAGTAATAATTCATCTAAATCATCTCCTGTACTTATATCCACACCTTGAATTAAAAGATTTAAAACTGCAACTAAAAAGAAAATAAAAGCGGGAATTATTACTAACCCCATCCAAACAACTTTTGCAGCGTCATGTTTTGCAGATTCTACAATAAATTTTCCTGCTGAATCTGTAATCATAGAAGCAAGTAATAAACCACATAAAATTCCAAAAAATGAAATGTTTGATAATAAATTATTTTCAATCGAATAAGAATATTGTAATAAAATAAATGAAAATAATGAAATGAAAAAGCCCAAAAATGCTATTGATGTGTGAAATTTTGGTTTTATAATTTTGAATGAAAATTTACTTTTATTTCCTCTCAACGCTACTCCCCCGAAATAAGGAGAAAATAGGTCCTTTGTAATAATTTACGTTACGAATATCATAACTTAGAATGAATTTTAATCACATCTCCATCATTTAGTTCATGATCAGAACCAATAATTCTGGAAGATTTGCAATCTACTGCCTTAATAAATCCATTTCCCAAATCAGTATGAACTGCATAAGCCAAACCTTTAGCAGTTGTTTTTTTATCCACTAATAATGCATCCGGTAAAATCTTACCTTCCCCATCAACCCATTTATTTTCATCTTGAACTGGATATACTACTATTTTCCCCAAACTTTCAAAAATTATCTTATCAATTAATTCATCAAATCCAGTTCCCCCAATTTTTAGCAATATAGTTCTTATTTTTTCCAATCCACTAATTTGGTTTGATGACAATTCTTTTTTTCCATGTTCTGTAATTATGAAATCGGTTGAACCAAATTCATATTTTATTAGATTGGCACGATTAGCTCGTCTTAAAGCTAATTCTGTATCTGCAGCGGTTGGAAAAATAACACTATTTTTATTTTTTACATAATTTATTATTTTATCTAAGTCTTCTTTATTTGCAACATCTGCTTTATTTGCTGCTACATACAAAGGGAATATTGATTCCCGTAATTCTAAAGCCAACCTATGTTTTTTTTCTTCATCCCAATCCCAAGGTGTGGATGTTTCTTCCTTATTTTTAAAGTTATTAAAACCAATAATTATTTGATTTTCTTTTGCCCCAATTCCTGTTAACGTTTGAAATAAATAATTAATTAATCCTTTATCCCCTTCAGACTGTACTCTACGAACTCCTCGAACCCAGCCATTATTAATTATTCCAAGTATCCAAGAGGCTAGTTCTGAAATTAAAAATTCATGCTCTTTAATTGGATCACATTCTTTATTTGCAATAGGGTTTCCACTTAAATCGGTTGAACAAGATGTGTCAATAACTTGAATTAATGCGTCACATTGAGAAAGATCTGATAAAAATTGATTCCCTCTACCTTTTCCTTCATGTGCCCCCGGAACTAAACCCGCAACATCAACAAGAGTAACAGGAACTAATCTAATATCATTATTACAACTTCCAGTTCTAGGTATACATTCAATTCCATCCGTTTTACGCCCTGATGCTGCAATTTTTTCTCGCAATATTTTTGCAGGACAAGCATGTCTTGCTTTAATCAATGTAATTCCTACATTTGGATCTATTGTAGTAAATGGATAATTTGCTATTTCAACATTTATTTCGGTTAATGCTGCAAACATTGTTGATTTTCCCACATTTGGTTTACCAACTAAACCTATTTTCATTTTACTCGACCAGCCGATTATCAATCACTAATTGAAGATAATTATTATTTATTCTTCTTCTGAATTCAAACGTTCTAATATATCTTTTTTTGTTCCATTTGAATCTATTCCTCTTTCTTTAGCTATTTCGACTAGTGCTGCTTTTTTCAATTTAGATAAATCAATATCTTCATCTTCTTCTAATTTTACCTCTTTTTCTATGATTTTAGCGGGCATCATGTCTTTTGTAAATGCCAAACCAAGTTCGGGAAGATCTATCATTCCGTCTCCATTAATGTCTAATGCTGTTACTAATCTATCAACTTCATGAGGAGGTAAATTTGCTAATCCTAATTTATTCAATCCTTCCCTAAATTCATAAGCGGTTAATGTCATACTAGAATCTTCATCTAATTGTTTAAAAATATCAAAAATTTTCAAATTATTTTCTTTTAAATAATCTGAAAGTTCCCAAAGTATATCATCAGCAGTATCTGCTAATTCTGGAATTTCCACTCCATCTGTATCATGTAATCCTGCACTTACTCTGATTTTTGTTTCCCCAATTTCTTCTTCTGGGGCTTCTTCATTAACATAAATTTCAGTATCTAATGAAAGTCCTTTTCCCAGTAAACCCCTAATCGTATATGTTCCTGACATTAATGAAAAGTTTTGAATTCCTATGTTTTCAACACTACTTGTTCCCAATGGCTGACCTCTTGAACGTGTAAGAATGAATTGATGAACTGCTATGAATGTCCCAATTGTGATAAAATAAAACATTACTGCTACCATTACACTAGTATCTTCTTGAGCACCAACAGTAGCTAAATATCCCGTTTCAATAACTGCATTATTTACAAAATTGTTCATAACTGCCATCAAAGAAGAACCAATAGCACCGATTGTAACAAACCAAAACGCCAACCTTTGCCTAGTTCTTTCATAATTCTCTAATTGCATTGATTCAGGAAGCATGCTATTCAAAGCTGCAAAGGCAACTAAACCGCCAACACCCCATAATAGCAAATGATCCATACTAGCTCCAATTCCTGCTAAACTTGCATCTCCCCCAAAGGTACTAATTGATGCAAATAATCCCCCAATTGCTCCCAAGGAAAGTAAAATCATTGCTACCATAGATGATGCAGTAGATGTTGATTCAACCATTGACTCCCATCTCCCTTTCATAGTTGCAATAAGGTTGAATGTTGTTGCAAAAATAGGAATTAATGCTAAAGTACTCCATAACGCAATTTGAATTGTAAGTATATTATCATCAGAACCGAGTCCTTGGCCTGTATAACTTGTAAATGGGGTAAGTGTAAAGAATATCATTATTATTCCTGTTACTGAAAGTAATTTACTCCAAAGCACATTACCTGTACTCTTTGGAATTATGTAAAGTGCTATAGCCATTGACATTGGAATTAACCACCATCCATGTAATGCTTTGGAGATGTTCCAAGCAACTTCTTCGCTCCCACTAAGGAAATAACATACATTACTAAATGATCCATATACTAAAGCACCTAATGATAAAATTATCAACCAACTTGAAGCATTCATTTCAGATACCTTATTATCATGAATTGTCATTAGATGTACTGCTAAAACCCCTAAGGCTAACATCCCATATGCAGCAAAATAGGCTGATGCATGAGTTGTATGTGGTGCATAAGAAGTAAATGATAAGATTACTAATAAAAATGTAATTAAAAACCAAAATAATGAGAACATCGATGCTCCCGCTTCACTAGAAACTTTACTTCCTAACATTCTATTTTGTATATGGAATCCTGCACCAATCAGAGTCATTCCAAGGAATCCCCAAAAGGTTGTAATGTATGCTGCAGAAGCCAATTTTTCTTGATCAAAATCTCCAAACGCTGACATCAAGGCTGTAGAATCATAACCAAGCCACAAATTAATGAAAGTCAGTGTTGCTGCTACTGGCATCCAAAATAATCCAAATGACATCCAAGTTTTTGCTGCTGAACCTTTACTTTTAGAAAATAAATCAACTAATCCAACCGGGGCTTTTTCCATTGAAAAAAATGTAATTCCTCTTAAAGTTCCTGAAAAGGATCCGACCCCTTTAGATACTCCAAAAAATAAACCAATTATTATTAAAAAATATATTACTGTTCCAATTGCCATAATATCACTTACTCCCTGAATACCTCTCCTACTATTGATGCTAATACTATTGCAATACTAACAAAAATTCCTAACATAAACCACCAAATTGAATTAGTTCCGAATAATCCTGAAAAGGGTGTAAAGTCTCCAAACAAATTAAATGCTTGGGTTGAAATTGCTAAAATTCCGAGTACTAAAACTGCTAAAATACTCAACACTACTCTAGAAGATTCTGGTTCTCCTAAACCTTGAATTACGTCTGGTATATTCTCTTCCGCGCTCACACTATCACCTTAAAGATAGTTTGGCGAACATTAATGGTGTCATAAACATTGACCAAACTCAAAGCATAATTAGCACTCTAATTACTAATTTTGATTAATAGAAATCAAATAATTTTTCAATTTTATTTCTTCTATTTAATCCAACACCAATTGGTATTGGGAGGTTTTGATCACTATAGACTTCCTCTTTCCACCTTGAAAAACATTCACAGGATAAGTCTGAAAATTCATCTAATGTCCTACTAACCGAATATCTTTCAATGGCAGCAGCAACCTCAACATCACATTTCCCACAATTATGTGCACCTCGTGGCTTCCCTGCTGCTGTTGGATGAACAATTAATCTAGACGTTTCTCCATTTTCAGGTCTAACAAATTTATGTACTCTTTTAATTAATTCCACCAGTGACCATAACCAAGGTGGCCTATAATCTCCATTTCTATACAATCTGTCAATTATTGTACCTCTTTGAATATTCATTGGATTTATTGAAATTTCATCTGAATCTTCTACTACTGCTTTAACCCATTTAATACATTGAGTAAGTGATTCTCCTTCAGACATAAATGGGGGTTTAAACATCAAATAAGCTTTAATTCTTAGTTCATGATTTTTTAATTGTTCTACAGCCCTATGCCATGATTTTAAGGAAAATCCTTTATTCACGTGAAAACGAAGCACCTCATCATCATATGCTTCTAAACCAATCGCAACTGTAAAATTTGGATTCAGTTTTTTTGCCCATGTTAATTTTTTTGATGTCAATTGTTCAGTTCTTGATTCAATAACAAGATGCTTGCCTAATCTATGTGTTTCTTTCAAAACAAATTCTTGAAATTGGATTGGAATCTCTCTATCTTCTAGTAAACTTCCGGATGTGTAAACTTTAATCATTTCAACCTCTTCAAAATTGTTTAATTTTTCCATAGAATAATTCCATTGGTTATGTAAATCTTCATTTGTTACATCGTCTCTTGTATCATTAAAATATCCGCAAAAAGTACATCCAGAACTCCACCACCAATGGCAACCTTTTGTTCGTAAAATGACTGTAGCAGCCTTGCAAGGAGTCCCCTCTTTAGTTAATTCTGGAGTCACATAAACTGTAGCAGGTTTTGATGCATCCCAGGAGTTTTTTTTCTCTAAAGCCCATTGAGTATTTTCCGGTGCTTTAATTAAATAATGTAATTTAACACCTGGTTTTTCTGATGGGATTAAGTTTACCATTACTACATCGTAATCTGTTTTTACATTTGAAACCCATGTATTTGAAAAATTAGGAAAGTTATAATTTACATTTTAAACTAGGTATGTCCCATATATATTAAGCCCAATTGAATAGGACAATATATGAGCGAAGTCTCAACTAACAATGAAAATAATTCAGATATTGTTAAAAAAATAATGTCTGAAATGCCTGCTGATAAAAAAAGATCTTTGAAGGGATGGTATTTTTTTGATTGGGCAAACCAAGCTTATGCACTTACTGTAATGACTGTAATTGCCCCAGCACTAATGGCTAGTCTATACAACCTTGCAACAGGAACTCAATCTGGAGATACATTTTATGCATATGTTCTGACATTTTCAATGGTATTTGTTGTAGTTACTGCTCCAGCATTAGGTGTTATTGCTGATAAAATGCCTGTTAAGAAAAAATTGCTTAAATGGTATACTATTGCTGGTATTGGTTTTACTGCTCTAATGGGGGCCGCTCCTTATTTTGGTTCTCAAGGCTATATTATTCTGGCACTAATGTACACTATAGGTACTATTGGATTCACGGGTGGAAATGTAATTTACTATTCCTTTATGCCATATTTAGCACCCAAAAATTGCCAAGATCATGTTTCTTCTTGGGGTTATGCCTATGGATTCATGGGCGGTTCAATGGTACTAATTTTCCACTTAATTATTTTACTTGGACCATTTAATTGGGATACTAATTTCAAACTAGCGGTGATTTTTGCTACTAGCTCTTTGTGGTGGTGGGGTTTTGGTATGATGATGTTCAAATGGACTCCTGAACCTGAAATTCCTTCAAGTATGGAATGGAAAGGTATAACAAATGCTACAAAGGTTGCTTATTCCCAAGTTTTTAATACATTTAAAGAAGTTAAAAAATTCAAAGTGCTTGCATTATTTTTAGTTGCGTATTTATTATTCTATGATGGCGTAAATACAATTGCTAGTATGGCTAGTGCATTTGGTGAGTCTGTGCTAAGAATTGACCAAAGTATGAATGTACTTTTACTATTAACAATTAACATCGTTGCGGTTCCAATGACAATTGTATTTGGAAAATTAGCAGATATTAAAGGCACTAAATTTGCATTAATGTTAGCACTGATAATTTATTGCTTTGTAGCAATTGCTGCAGCAGGATTCGCCCCCTTAGAATTAGATCCAAATACCGATTCTGATGGTGATGGTGTTCCTGATGATGCAAATCGCTATGATTTTACCTTTACATATAATGAAACTACAGAACTTTACGAAATGGAAACTCTTTACAACCGAGGCTATGAAAATTGGGTTGGTGAAACTGCGAGTGGTGATGCTGAGTTCCGAAATAATTTCCAAGAATATTTCCCTGAGCCGGATTATAGTGTTGAAACATCCAATGAAAGTTCAATTGGAAAAGGATTACTTGTTTGTTTGTTTATTCTAGTAATGGTTGCATTATTAGGTGCTGGAATGATGTTTATTCAAAAGCAAGAACTTGGATGGATGGGTGTTTTAGCAATAGTTGTTCTAGTAGGTGTTGGAATCTTTGGTGCTTCATTTTTAGCTGGGCAAGCAACTCAAAATGATAATGAAGTAAAAACAATTACAAAAGATCATGCTGCATCAATTGTAACAAATTTTGACAATGCAACAGATCATAGATTTTCAATAATCTTTGTCGGTGGTCCACAAAGTGGTGATGCCGAAGTTGGTGAAAGGCATCCTACACAAGTTGATCAAGGTGGACCAATTGATTGGTGGCCAAAAACCGTACGAGAACATGTATGGGCCCCATTTGGAATTAGTGTATCAATGCAATGGATAATTTTAGGAATGTTTGTTGGTATTGCAATGGGTTCTGCAGGTGCACAAGCACGTTCAATGTTTACCAAATTAATTCCTGAAACAAGAACTTCAGAATTCTTTGGTTTCTTTGGATTCTTAGGAAAATCAGCTGCAATGATTGGTACATTCCTCTATGGTATTGCTAGTTCTGTATTTGATAGTCGTGTAGCAATTTTGAGTATTACTCTAGTAATTTTAGCAGGAACATTCCTAACTAGCCGAGTAGATCTTGAAGAAGGAATCCGTGTTGCTGAAGAGGAAGATGCCCGTAATCGTGGTCAAACTTCTGAATAAATTAGTTAAGTGGTTTTATGGCTAAAATGAAGGGATTCAAATGGATTCAAACTACCCTTTCAATTATAATAATGCCAATAGGATTTATTATTTGGGGATTAGCTGCTAGTCCTGGTATTTTCCTTTTTGGTGAAGTCTCAAGCATAACCGCATCTTGGGTAAATTGGCAAAGAGCTATTGCACTAGGGGCTACTTTAGGGGCTGGAGCATTACTATGGTGCATAGTTGATTTGCTAATTGTAGGCATCTTAGGGATGATTATTCGGCCAAAACTTGAAGATGCTAAAGCACCTACTGAAAGTATGTTAACAATTCGTTGGGGGTTTCTTTCTGTATTCCATAGACTAGCGCAACCATCATTAAAATGGATGGTGCCTTCTTTTGTAGGAAATATTTACTATAGAATGATGGGATGTAAAATTGGTAAAGGAGCACAAATAAATTCATCATTTGTTAATGATTGCTTTATGGTAGAAATCGGAGAAAGGACAATTATTGGTGGTGATGCTACAATCAATGGTCATTTATTTGAAAGAGATGGAATCCACCTCTCAAAAGTAAAAATTGGGAAAAGGGTTGTAATCGGTGCTGGTTCTCAAATAAACCCTGGGTGTGTTATAGGTGATGGATCAGTAGTTGCAAGTAGAGCCGTACTTCCAAAATTCACGAATATCCCCCCAAAAGAAATATGGGGAGGAATCCCTGCAAAATTTATTAAGAAAATAGAATAATATTCTATTCTTCTTCTGCTAACTCTGCTGCTCTTGCTTCAATAGCTTCAGCCATTCTTTCTTCGATTGCTCTTTGCATATGTTGTGATTGACGTTCTGCTTCAACAGCTTTTTCGATCATTGTATATCTATCTTTAATTGCTTTATTCAAATCTTCGAATAATGCCATATGAGCAACATACCAATCATCTCTAGCCTTCAATTCTGTAACAGCTAAACGTAAATCATTATCAAGTTCTTCTGAAATTCCAAATACTTTTGCGAGTCTGTTTTTCTCTCGGATATATTTCTCTTCCATTTTTTCTAATTCGGGTTCTAAAAATTCTACTTGTTTTCCTGCTTTAGCTCCACGCATTTCAATTTCTCTTAACCTATTGTCCTTTTCAGTTAAAAGTGCTTCAATACCTTCTTTTTCAATCTCTCTATCTACAATCTCTTTTTCAAGTACTTCTATCTCTGCTTTTAGAGTCGTAATTTCTTGTTCTTGTGCTGAAAATGCATCATAAACTTTGAGAACTCTTTCAGTCTCTTGTTTAAGCGCTTCTTCTAATTCTTTAATCCTTAATTCGGGTGAAATTGTACCAGTTGGCGTCTCGTCTGTCATGAACAATCCCTCTAAGTTTCGGAACACCCCAAGAGTTCGACCATATTAACTGCGACGCTTAAGAGTTCAATATATTAGCATTATTTTGCATATTTAGTTTGAGCATTAAAATTTTCAGAATCGTATGAGCAATTTTCACAGGATTCTTGGTCTTCAGAAATTGATTTCCAGTTTTGGTTTATTTTTTCATTGTTTATTGAGGAATTAATAATCCAAATTAATAATTTATTGAGATTTCCTTGCATTATTTTTTGTTCAGAATCATCCCAAGAAATTAATCTTCCTGAAGCTGCAACATATATACAAGGAGGTAGAACTGTTCTTCCTTCATTTAATGTCCCTTGAATTAAATTCAGAACGTTATTGTATAATGCTAATTGAAAACTATGATTTGTTAACAATTCTTTTTCAGAGTCTGATAAATTAAACCGATTTTCTTTGTCTTCATTAGGGAATTGCAATAATGTCCCATTAAATTCATCATTTTCATTAAAACCATGTAAACTACCCTCTGTTTTAATATCTACAGCCATTAAAAATTTATTATTTAATTCATCGGAAAGTGCCAAAACTAAATCAATTCTCCCTGAAAACGAGATTGTTGCCCCTTCTATTTCTGCCGTTCTTTTAATTCCATAAGGTGTCCATAATTGAATTCCTGTTTGATCTAAATTAATTGGAATTGTGCATTCAAATGGCATTTCAGTAAGTAAACCATCAATTTTTAAACCTTGTAATATCTTACCAGAACATAATTCTCCTAAAGGTCCTTCTTCAAACAATTTTGATAATACTTCTAATCTTTTCTCTGTAATATTTTTATCAGCACTTGAGGGTAATAATTCATTAATTATTTCAGAAATAATATTTTTATCAAGTAATTTTGATTTTTGATTCCGTTTCCAGGTAAGGGGTAAATCATAATTCTCTTCTTTAGCAGGATTCCCAATACCAACCTCAACTAATCTATGAAAAATTGTACCAAAATCAGCAGGACTAGGGAACCCTCCTTGTTTTAATAATTCTTTTTTATTACAAAATGCCAATAATGAGTGTAAGTCAAATCCTAAATTAGCATTAGACCATTGCCTTTTTTTACATTTTTCAGTACATGAAGAGTTTACAATTCGTCCTGCCAAATCTAATTTATGTGGTGCAAGTTTTAATGAAAGTTCCCGTTTATTACTAAAATTAATTTCTTCTGTTTCTAAATTATTAGATTCGAGAAGTTTTTGCTCTTGCAAAATTTTGTAAAAAGGTGTGCCCTCTTCAAAATTAACTGGAAAACAATCAAGAGAATGGAAAATTGTAATTGAATTAAGCCCAGTATCAAAATATGAGTTGTGAAATAACTCTTTGGGTTGTAAGTTTAAATTAGACTTTTCACTAGGTATTAACCACGGATTATTATCATTTTTTATTGAATTACATGCAATTCCTGAAAAAATCATTTCTCCTAATGAAGGATTCTCTTGCTTTTTAAAACTCATATTAATTATATTTGAGTTTACCATTTTAGGGGGCGACTTGTTTTTACCCCCGACTAATATCAAATGTTTTTCAACTCTTGTTAATGCTACGTACAATAATCTTCTAGTTTCGGCTTGAATTTGTGATTTAGTCAACAATTTTGATAATTGCCACATACCACTTTCTACTCCATCTCTACTGGACCAAGGTTTTAATTGAGAAGCCATTAATTCAGGAGTTACCACCAATTTTTTACTAGTAATATTATTCAAAGAATAATGTAAATCGTCAAATAAGCCGCATAATACTACAACTTTGCTTTGCAATCCTTTAGCCGCATGTATGGTCATTACTCTAATTGCCCCGGATAAAGGCAATGTTTTTGCTGGAATATCTACACCTTCTTGTTTTAATTTTTCTAAATTAGACATTAACAATTTTCCAGAACCACTTACTTGTGACAAAATCACGCTAACTGTGGAAATAAATTGCTCTGCTAATTGTCGATCTTCAGAAGATGAATAAATGGATAGTAAATCTGAAAAATCTAAAGTTTCCTCTAATAAAGTTACAAAATCTTTTGTGCGGCATAATGCATTCCACCGAGCATACATTTGTTTTTGTGGACTCTCTTCTACAAATTCTAATAATAATTCAAACAAATTTTTATTTTTATCAATTTTTTTAATAAATGTGTGAAGTTGTTTATCATTAAAACAAACTAATTCTGATCTTAATAATGAAGACATTATTGTCTTATCATTTGGGTTCACAACAGAATTTAATAAATCGTATAATGTCCTTACTATTGGTTGTTCTAACAATCCTTTTTTCCTATCAACAACAGCCGGAATTCCCCAATTACTTAATCGACTCATTAAATCTGAAATATGTGTTCTTTTTTGAACTAGAATCATTATCTCCTCGGGAGAAATCTTTTCCTGGGCGGGTATTTTCATCCATTCAATCTTTTCAGGATTATTACCTAAAATTCTACAATCAATACCATGAATTAATGCAAACAATCTAGCAGACAATAATTCATGTTCTTTTTCATATGATTTTGAAAGAGTATTATTAAATGGGTTCAGAGGCCTTGATAAATCATTTATTTCTTCGTTTTCTGTTTCAATTAAAGTGGGTAAAATCCATTCAAGTTTCCCGCTCTTATTTTTTAAATCACTTGATGGTTTTAATGATTGAGCCCTTGCATGCCAATCTCCAGAAATATAATCATTCTTTTCTGAAAATAAATCTTTAAAGATTTCATTAAAAGTTAACAAAATACCTCCGTCTGTTCTATAATTCATTGATAATTTTAGATGTCCTTGTTGCCTCTCCAATTGTGTTTCATGATTTAAAATTTCATCATTATCACCTAATGAATAATCTAATACATTTTCATTACTACCTTTAAATTTGTTTTCTAAAATATCTCCTGTAACAAATTTATTTGTTTTGGATTTGGAAAGAATAGGACGTGGATCTCTACCAAAGCCTTCTGTAACTCCTTGTCTTTTTCTTAATTCAATTAATCTTTTTTCACCAATCATTTCAATTTGATTTATTTCACGAATTATTGAAATTGTTTTTAACATAACAGTTACTTGGGCTTGTCTAAATCTGAAAATACTCTGTTTTAAATCTCCAACTACGCATATTGTCGGGTCCCAAGAAGAGGTAGGAAGTGGAGATTCTCCAGGTTCTAACTTCCTTTTACCAAATAATCTACACAATAACCGATATTGCTGGGGATTTGTATCTTGATATTCGTCAATTATAAAAGTTCTAAATCTACGTCTTAATAATTTTACAACTTCAAATCTATGGCTTAAATCCTCAAGTACTTTTTTATTTCCTGAAGATAAAAATAACGCGTTCTCTATATGTAAATCTTCCCAGGGATTTTCTGACAAACTATCTAATGCTTGAATAACTTTTTTTGGATACAAAAACCTACAGACATCAGGGCATCTCGCCAATAAAAGGTCTTCAGCTAATCTTTGAATATCTGAGTAATCATGCATTCCTCTAGTAATTTTAATTTTATGTAAAATTGCTTGTATCCCATGTTGTACATTAAATAAATCATCTAATAAACTAATTTGAAGTGGTATTGAAGCTATTAATTTATTTTCTGGGGGAGTTACTCCAAAATTTTGTGAAATTATTTCGGCCCCCCGCAAAGATCCTTCTGGGTGTTTCGGACAACCGACTATAGGATTAAATAACCAAGCGCAATAACTCATTCTCCTTAATTGAGCAAAAATTGGAGTGCCAAGAAGTTTGGAGATTTCTTCGCCAACACCTTTAATTTCAATCTTCGATCTTTCTTTATTCTTAGTACCCTTAATTGCGGATCTTGGATTTATTCCGGATGGCCACTTTTTATCACTATTTGGTAACATTCCATAGGGCATTGCAGATGATTTTGAATCCATTTTTAAAAATGCATTTTCTGATGTAATTATATATTCAAAATGTGAAAACCATTGTAATTTTTCCCAATCATCTTCTGGTAATCCAGACCTTATTAAATCATCCAATGCAGCATATCGAGAATTTATTTGTAACGCATTGGCTATGTCTAAATCACTAGCAAATTTAGTACAACCGTTTAACCAATTAAAACCTAAATTGTATACTTCATCCAATTTATTTAATCCGGAACGACTGATATCAAGAATCATATTTTGAATATAATTTTGAATCGCATCTGATTTATTAATGCCGCCAGAACATAATTTATTGATTTTCAATTCCGATTCTTCTACGAATAAAGACTGGCTTAATAATTCACCTAACACCTTTTCAGCAGTAAATTGTCCTCCAAGACCAAGAGATAAACGATTTCTAGAATCAATAAACTTTGTTTGATTCGTATTAATTCCTGCTTCAAAAGCATCATTATCATTTCTAATTCTCCATGCTGTTTTAATTGCAAGATTGGTTAATAATTGTCTTGTTTCATCTCCAACATTCTGATTTGTGGGGTCTTCATTAACTAAACCCATCCAAGGTTGTAAAAGTGATGAGAAAAATGAGTCTATTGTGCCAATGGGGGCATCATCTAACAAAGAAAGCATTTGTTCTATTAATCCCTCTTTATTTATTCTTGGATCATCATCATCTTGTTGTTTTTCAAATAATAATGTTCTAATCCTGTGTCTTAATTCATCAGCCGCATCATTTGTAAATGTAATTGCAACACATTCAGAGGGAAGTAAACCCCCCCATTCTTTCAAATCTATTTGTTCACGCTTTGGCATCCTCAAAGAACCTGGCCCCTGTAATGGTCTCCTTGGAGAACGTGGAAGCAATACTGTTGCTCGTTGTTCAATATTCAATAAATGCTCAATATATCTTAAAGCCATTACAGTAGTTTTTCCAGTGCCTGCTCCTGCTGAAATCGCTACATGTTTATCAATATCTAGACCTAAGCGCTGACTACGATTTAATTCATGTTTTAATTTCAAATAATTCACCCCTTCTAATTCTACCTACAAACACTCTTAACTGCACAATGATCACAATATTTTCCAGGTGTTGGATGCACAAATCCCTCGTTTGCAAAATACGATGCTTTGAATGAAATCATTAATTTCCAAAAAATCCATGCACGGAATGGGTTCGATTTTGCTGGAGATTCTTCATTTGGAAATTTATAAATCTCATGGGTTAAATCTGTTAATACTCCCACTTTCAAATTTGAAACATATTCTTTGTATTCCGGATCAATTTCTAAATAATGGGTAGTGAAATCACCGACTTCAGTAATTCCAGCACCTATCACTAAATCTCCTGGGTTTGCTAATTCCCATGCCCTTGCATACAAAGCAAGCTGCGTATCTTCAAAAATCCCTCTTTCATGTTTTTCTCCTAATTTTCCCTTACTAGGCCCTTCTACACTTTTAATATCTCTAATTAAAATTAGTCTTCTAGGTTTCCAATTATTTAATAAAAATGGCGCAGTTGTTTTATCTCCATCTTCATTGATTAAACTTCCATCTTCAAATGGAATTAAATCAACTCTATCTATCCACCCCCTAAGTAATAATTGTTCTACAGAAGATTTGTCCGGTGATTCAATTAATATGGGCTTATTTTTACTTAAATTCCATTCAAATGCAAGATTTATACTATCTCTAATATTTAATTCTGAAATTAACATTTGTCCTAATCTACCCCCCGGTTTAATTGGAGGATTGTTGTCTTCCCACCACTTTTCATATTCATCTAATGTCATTCCAATAAAATCCCTTCTACGATGAACAGCCATAGCATCAGTGCGCCAAATCCAGGGGGTTTTTTCAGACAAAATTTTAACAAAATTAGACATTAGATTCTCTAAAGAAACTTCATGCTCTGAAATATTTCTAATGGATAAATTGCTTCGCTCTTCGCCAATTTTAAAACCCAATTCTGAGCAAATTAATTGAGAAAATGTATCATGTAAAATATCTCCTCTAGTTCTAATATCTAAATCCTCTTCTATGATTTCTTTTTTGGATAAATTCAATTCTGATTCTAACCAACCTCTCCTTGGGCATTGAATCCATTTGTTTAATTTACTTGGAGACCAAATAATTTTTTTATTTAAATTAATTAAATTAGCATGGCCACTTCTTTCATCTAAAATCCCAATACCTAATGAATCGACTTCTAAAGGCCTAGGGTCAATACTTATTGTTGAATGTACGTTATTTATTCTTCTCCCAATTACTGGCCATTTTTCAAAATTTCTTGGACGAGTTATCTTGCTTGATAAGTTCTTTGAAGGTATTAATTTCAAATTAAAACTAGAAACAAATTTTTTCCTCTCTGACCAGTCTAAATAAAACTCTTCGTGATTAATCCCAATCGGTTCTCTTTTTATCCTGTCTTGAAGTAGTTCATTTTCATGCATAATTAATGATGAGTTTTCATTGATTAATCTTATTTTTTCTTTCTTAAGTCTACGTATTACGCCATTTTTTTGTTTAATTGATCTTAATGTAGACCCTTTATAGTCAACAAATGATTGATTCTCCTTCCAAATAATTTTTTCAGGATTGAATACAAAAATTTCTTTTCCTTTAACAGATTCTTTCATCCAAGAATTATTTTTATTTTCAAACCAAGATGGTATAAGTTCTGTTTTCCTATTGTTTTGATTCAACCATTCCGCAAAAGGTGTACAAGGGAATGTCATTTCATCAATTGAAGGATCGAGTAATAATATTTGTTTGCCACTTGATAAAATATGATTGAAAAAATGTCTAGCTGCTCTGATTTTTCTATCTGGATTTAATAACCCAGCATTCCTTAATTGCTCAAAGTCCAACCATGGGAAGTACGGAATAGACAGATCCCAATCTTCATTTCCCAAACCTAATAAAATTACTAAATCTGCACTACAACCAAGTGAATTTTGCGGTGTTAAAATACGAATTAATTTATCAGAAGATGTATTTTTTTTAATAGAAATAGAATTAATTAATTCTATTGATTCATCAATCCAACTTTTACCTCCACTAGGGTATTTAATTCCAGAAGATGTTTGAATTTTCCGTAAATTTGTATGTAAATTTATAAACTTTTGAATAGCAACAATCGATGTTTCTAAAGAATTGGTATCTGTCCAAAAATCCCACTCTAATTTTTGAATTATTTGGATTAACCATTCATCTCCTGAATCTGAAAAATTAAATCGTGGCAAGTCTCTTTTTGAATTACAACCGATATAATATTCTTTATTCTCTAAAATGTCTCTATCTGATTCATCAAGTAAAGGGAGAATTAAATTTGCAATTGAAAGTAACCACCATTGTGTTTGTTCTCTAGTTTTTCTTTGAAGGTTCTGATCTAAAAAGGGATTGTCAAATTTTTCCTGGCTTAAAGCATATAACCAGTCATTTAAAGAACCCTTTCCTCCAAGAATATGAAAAGTCCTTGCTGTCTCTTCTAATAATTTAATATCTGCAATTGGAAGATATTCATGAAAACTAGGATGGGGCTCACTAAATAAATAATCTTGTTTAAATGAAAAGCTATTCTGACTAAGTATCATTTTTAATTTATCACAAGACCAAGCATCTTGACCATCCCCTAATTTCATTAATTCTCCAAGCCAAGATAAAACACTAAGTGACGAGGAATGATTAGTTTCTGAATCGATTTTAATTCCTATTGTTTCAAATAATCTTGACCATTTTTCTCTATTTTCTTCGGGCCTTGAATCAATAATCATTACACTCTTATTTTTCAAGTTTTTACTATAGGAGGATAAAATATCATGGATTGCTTCATTCGTCTGAAGTGAATTAAATAATCCCAAATGAAATATATCTGAGGGATTGTTATCGAAACTTAATTCATGGTTAGGAACCCAACTAGGCATTGATTCATTATTTTTGCATACTTCAACATCAGCAATATAAGCTCCATGTTCCCCTAAACGAAAACTTCCGGGATTACATAATTGATGAATTGGTTTAAACATAGATAAAATTTGTAATAATTCTAATTTTGCAGGACTTAAAGTTGGACTTAAATCTTGGATTATTATTCCTTCAACGTCCCTAAGACTAAATAATTCTAAATTCGTATTTTCTTTTAATTTTTTAATTATCTTTTTTAATCTTAAACGTGGGTGTGTTCCCGCCATTTGTTTTTCGACTCTTAAAAGTAAATTTTCATATTCAAAGATCCCTGGGTCATCTTCCCAATTCTTAGGTAAGTTTTCCTCAAAAACTCTCTGATGTAGTTGATCTAACATTCTTGTTTTCCCTCTAGACCATTCAACTTTTTCATTAGAATGTAAAATAGGAAATCTAGAATTTGCAGCAGTTTTTATACAATTACTATGAATTATTTCGAATAAAATTCCGTCATCATCAATAATTCTTGGTAATCTTAAATCAGAGTGTAATGTATCTATTAATCTAGTAATGGTCATATGTAAACTAGAATCTAAAGGTGTTTTTCCAATTTCACTTAATTTTAATAATGCTTGCTTACGAGATTCTTCGTTTGCATAAATAGTCATAATTCTTGGCAATATCTCATCTTCAATATCATTCCATTTTGCTAATTTTAAATGATAATTAAATAACCAATCTGGTAAATTACCACCCGGTTTAATGTGTTCAATAGAAATATTAGAGTCATTATACTGGAATTCCATTGCGCCACCTCTAACCACTCTTTGAGTCATGGTTCTTGAATCCTTTCTTTTGATGAACCATAAATAGTTAGTTATAACACCTAAATTGTATTCGAAAGTATATGGGCAAAGGAAAAATATGGATAGTTTTGATTACATTCAATCTATTTATTTGTAACTTTTCAATGATTTCAGCAAGTCCTATTATCGAGTTAGAGTATGAAAATGATGCAATTTTTGGAGGAGTGGTAATTACTCCTAATGAAGATTTTAATAATTCTATTAACGTAAAAGATTCCCCGTCAATAGCTCATATATTCACAGCAACATGGTGCACCCCTTGTGTTGAAGTTGAACAAGCAATAGAAGATGTTGCAAATGAAACTGATTTAGTAATGCTCACATTCCATAGATTTGCTGGCGAAACTGAAGACCCATTTGGAAGTGCAAATGCTGAAAATTGGTGGAAGACTGTATTTGAGCAGGAAAGGCCATTGCAGCCTACAGCAATTATTAATGGAGGGGAAGTGTTAATTGGTGCAAGTCAAGGAAGTTATGATAATATTTATTCAAAAGCAATAGAAAAAACTAATCTAAACTCTGCAAGTGATTCAGCTACAATTCATACTTCTTTTGATTATAATTCTTCGGAATTAACATGGGAAGTAACTAATGTTGAACAGAGTTTTTGTGATCATGTGGATATACATGTGAATTTTGTAGAAGACGTAGCATATTTTCCTAATGGTTCAAATGGTTTGAAGAATTATACTCATATTGTTCATCATGTAAAACATATGAAGGGGAATAGTGGAAATGCAGACTTAAGTAATACATTATCTGAAATAAATGCTTATGATGGTGAGGATTTGAAGCTTGTAATTACTTTCGGATGTATGAACGTCATCGGCGAAGTGGACTATGAGAATGGAGATGAGGAAGATAATAATATTCCACATATCGGATTTATTCCGACTATAATGACAGTAATAATCACATCAATGATTGTTTCAAGAAAAAATATTTTTGAAAGCATTAATTGAATAATCAATATCTTCATCATTAATATGAATATGCGTTACTGCGCGTATCAAATCATCCCCCAATGCAAGCACATGTACATTATTCTCTGCTAATTTTTCAACAACCTGATCTGCATTTAAATTACCAATGAGTTTGATATAGACCATATTTGTTTGTACTCCCTCTAAATCTACTGAAAACATTTCCATCTCATTAATCGCACTAGCTAATTTTTTAGCACGTTTGTGATCATTCACCAATCTATCTATATTATTCTCTAATGCATAAATCCCTGCAGCGGCTATTACTCCTGCTTGCCTCATCCCACCTCCGAACATCTTACGCCATCGATGTGCTAAAGCAATAAAATCAAATGATCCTACCAATAAACTACCTACTGGTGAACCGAGACCTTTCGACAAGCAAATGGAAATTGAATCATAGTCACGAACGATTCTAGCTGGATCTGTTCCAGTTGCAATTGCAGCATTAAATAAACGAGCGCCGTCCATATGTATTGCACAATCATTTTCATGGGCAACCTTAGCGATTGCGTCCAAAGTTTCCTGATTATAACAAGTTCCACCACCTCTATTAGATGTATTCTCAACACATACTAATGAACCATTGGGGAAATGCCCAAGACTCCCGTCACCTTTACGAATTGCCTTTTCAACATCTTCGGGCGCCATAATTCCTAGTTTACTAGGAACTAAGGCTACTGAACATCCAGAAAGTGCAGCATAACCCCCACCTTCATAAATGTAAATATGACTTGTACTCTCAGTTACTATTTCATCACCAGGGTTTGTGTGGGCACGAATCGCGATTGCGTTTGACATTGTTCCACTCGGTACAAAGAGTGCTGCTTCTTTACCAAGCATCTTAGAAATCATCTCTTGAAGTTCAATAATTGTAGGATCATCGCCTAATACATCATCACCTACTTCAGCACTTGCAATAGCCTCTCGCATTTCATCAGTTGGTTTTGTTACAGTATCACTACGAAGGTCTACCATGCTTGGTCGACGAAGGTTTGATACTTAACGTCATAGATTGAAAAAATATATATTAAATGTAGTAATTAATAGTTGGTGTATTTTTTAACACGGCTAAAATCAAAAAACCCCAAAAACAACGTCATTAGGGGGGTTCGCAACAAAACACTTGATATATGGTACGGTTACCGAGATATATCGGCTATGCCGGTAAAAAACAAAAAATGGACGTGAAAAACGATGGGCATGAATATGGATAAGAAAAAACTAGGCATGGAATTTTTCGGCGTTATGGTAATAGTGATGGTTGCACATTCTGGTGACCAACACCCTATGTTAACTGGTTTAACCGCTGGTCTAATGTATACTATGGCAATGGGAATTTCAGGTGGCCACTTGAATCCAGCAATTACGCTAGGTTTAATGGCAACGAAAAAAATGGATGCACAAGAAGGTGGGCAATATATTGCCGCTCAGATTCTAGGTGCAATGGCAGCTTTCTTAATGGCTGACATAGTACTTGGTGAATCTATTGCAAGTGCTGCCGAAACTGGTGGACAGATAGAATTGTGGCAAGACATGGCTGCTATGACCTTTGCAGGTTTCATACTAATGATTGTCTGGATTACAACTCTTGATGACAATAAAACTGGTTTTGCAATGGGTGGTTTTGCAGTAGGTATGATTTACTGGATGCTTGAATCTTCAGGATTTACAGCATGGAACCCAGGAACACACCTTGCTCAAGGAATTTGGACAAGCATAATGGCGACAGAGCTAACAATTGATCTGGCATCATTCTGGATTTTCTGGATTTTCCCAACTGTAGGTATACTACTTGGTATGGTTCTATGGGATTGGTTTGAAGCAGAAGATGAAGCTAAAACTGATGTTGTAGAAGCAGATGAGTAAATAACAAAGAGTATCCTTTGAATCAGATTTTAATCTGATTACTTACCCTCTAGGGACTGAGGTTCCTAGGGGGCTTTTTTTAATTTATAGTAATTTTAAATTTTTAGTCAATTCATCTATTTTTTCTGATGGAGCGGGGCCGATTCCTCCAACAGTTAATGAATTTGCAGGTATTTGTGTTTTACCAGCATCTCGAACAATACAAGTCGGTAAATTCAAATCTTTTGCGGTTTGGATAATTTGTTCTAATTCTAGAGTATCTTGTGCCTTCAAAACAACTTTTTTTTGACCACTAGATAACCATGATTGCATTTCTGCAGGGTGTTTTTCTGATGTGAATAAGGCTGCTTTTACGGATGCATGTCCAACCTGAGCCGCAATTTTTCCTTTACCCATTTTTAATTCATTATTAACAATTAAAACTAATTTAACATTTTTTAATGAATAATAATAAGAATCAGAATATCTCTTTGGAGATGTTAAAGAATGTATCCAAGAACGTATGCCCATTATTACTCCGGAATCGTAATGTACTTATTTGACTAAAGGTAAAGATCCTGTTAATTCATCAATTACCCTTCTTGGCCCTGGTCCTATTCCAAGTAAAGTAATTGTTCCTGCAGGAATCTCAGTTCTTCCTGCATCTTTTATCATCTCTGAAATTAATCCTAATTCTCTTGCTTCACCATATAATCTCTTCATCGCTTCTAAATTACTTGCTTGACAAACTATTTTTCTTGAACCTGAATTGCGCCATTCTTCTAAAAGTTTAGGTTTTAATTTTCTTGCGGTTAAAGCACAGTTTACCGCTGCATGTCCTGCTTGCGCTGCTAATTTACCAGAAGATAATTTCAAATCCTTTCTAGTAATAATTACCATTGATATTTCAGAATGGTTTCGGCTCATATTCATTAACCTCAAAATTTAGATTGTTTTCAATTTCTCTAGACATTATTTCGGTAAGTGGGTTAGATAGCCAGATCATAAAAGTAATATTTCCAACTACATGAAGTAAATCATAAGGTATCCCTACAATTAGATATGGAATTAACATATCAAAACCAACAGAATGTAGAATAGATACTGATACAAACCAATTAAACAAGACTCCTGAAATTCCTGCAAATAAAATTAATTTCATAGATGTATCAAGTTTATTAGAAAATAGTGCACCTAGACACCCAATTATTGACCATGCTGCAGCCTGATAAATTGTCCAAATACCATTTCCTAAGATTAAATTTGAAAATAAAGCAATAACTGATGCTAAAAATATTGATTCTTTTGCACCCATTCTAATTCCTGCAAGTAAAACAATTACAGTAACTGGCTGAACATTTGGGATTGGGCTCATTAAAATCCTTCCCGTAATTCCAGTAATTGCTAAAAGACCTAAAATTACAAATTTATTACCGTTAGAATATTTTTTTTCAATATTGAATAAACTCCAACAAATTACCCCAAGTAATGTTAAATTGAGTAACAATGAAACTACTGGATTCAAATCAAACACATGGTAAGCAACCATCTTTCTCAACCCCAAGAGAAGGCATTCATACTTGATTATTCCTCAAAATGGCTTTACCAAGTAGCAATTTCCCAAACTATTACGCTATTTTCTAACATTACTAAGTCTCCAATTCCAACATCTGACGTTATCCCATTGTGATATAAGCTCCAATAAGCCCCGCTGAAATTACCAGTGAGATCATTTGCATTTAATCCTGCAATAGTATGTATATATGGCCCCCACTCACCATCGTCATACCCAATTTCAATATCTCCATTCGTAACATTCGTTGCTTCTAACATAAAATTAAAGCCCGCAGTATAATTCTCAAAACCACCTACACAAACACCCGAATCGCGGCCTTCTGAATAGTTCACTAGGGCCTCTGAAGATTCATTGATTAAAATCTCCGAACCACTAACATCAAAATAAGTTATACCGTCTGTAAAATTAGATGCTGTCATATTAGATGTTACGTCTTCAATCGGGAAATGAATACAAATTACTTGTGTATTTTCCCATTCACTTGGTAAACCATAATGTGTATTATTTTCTGAAGTAATTAAACTTGAACGCACTTCTTCAGTAGATTCGAGCCATAATTTATTTATTTGTGGAAATGCAACAATTACAGCCACTAAAATTACAACTGAGATGATATGTTTTCTTCCAATATTCTCAAACATCTTATTTTCCCTTGAGCCGTTCGCTCAAAAGTTTACTAATAATTTTTCCGTCTGCACCGCCCCCAAGTTCTTTAATTACAATCCCCATTAATGGTCCCATTGCACCCATTCCTCTCTCTGCGACAAAATCTGCTCGTTCTTCTAAAATACGATCTATTACTTCTTCTATTGAACCTAAATCGGACGGCTTTAATCCCAAAACTTCTGCTTTTTTAATCGATTGTTCTATGAAATTAGTTACTTCTCCATCCACATGAATTCCTCCTTCAAGAATCATATTAATTCCTAAATCAACAAGCCCATCTCTCGTAACTCCTCCTGATTCTCTTACATGTAATAAAGCAGCTAATATCTTTATACTTACTTCATCAACTTCAATTCCAACTCCTTCGGCTATTTGCATACGACTTGTTTCTAACAACATTGAAGCCCATGCTTTGGCTGGCAATTCGTTTAAATCAGAATCAAGCGTTCCACTAACACCCGAATAAAATTCATCATCTAATTGTCTAGAAACTAATTGTTTTTGTTGATCTGAAGATACGGCAAATTTTTCCAATCTATCTAACCTTTCAGATTGAGTTAATGGTAATTTTTTAGATACCTCTTCCCAATAAGATTCTGTTAATTCAAATGTTGGGACGTCTGTTTCAGGGTACATTCTAGCCCCAGTAGGTAGAGGCCTCATTGCGGTAGTGGTGCCATCTTCTGGCGCTCCTTTAGAAATAACCACATTTCTAACTTCTTGTGGTATTCTATGCCAAGCCATTCTAGCCCGATTAATTACTGATTCTAAAGCTAATTCTGCTTGCCATTCAGGTGCACAACATAAAGCAAAAGCATCATTTGTACCAATTTCTAATAATTCCTTAACAGAATTTACTTCTATATCTGTAATACCATATGCTGGTAATTCATCACTATGAAAAATCCCTGCAACTCCTGCTAATTTTGCAGCACTCGCTAATTCCCTACCGAGTCTTGGTAATTGTGCCCCATTTGAATCTAAACTTTTTGAACCTAGATGACCTGCTAAAAAAGGTAATTTTACTGCAAGCATTACTCCGCCGCTATCAATAGTTTTCGCTATCATTTTTGATTCACAATTAGAAAATGCTTTTCCAACATTATGTATCTCTAAAGGTATTTTATCATTCATTATTTTTGATATTTCTAATTCTATTTGACTATCTGTGTTTCTACGATCTGGAGGGAGTAATGACATCCCTAAATCTTCTCGTAAAGTATTTGCTAATCGATAAAAATGTAATTGTCTTACCATTTCTAATTGGATAATTTTGGGTATCCATCCTAAATCCTGACAACCTTTGATTTCTACCCTGTCTCCACATGCAATTGAAACATTAAGGTCTTGTCTAATTGAGCCTAATCCTCTTCTAACTTTTCTAGTATCTCTTAGAAGCCCACCTAAAGCAATTGCAGTTTCTTTTGCATGTTCTGGTGTTATTATGTCTGGTTCTGTAGCAATTTCTACTAATGGTATCCCTAACCTATCTAAATTCCAAGTAACAATCTCTCCATTTGGTGTTAATTCAGAATATAGTTTCCTTGCACTATCTTCTTCTAAACAAATTAACGAAATCCCCACATCTCCAGTATCTGTCTTTAGATTCCCATGTGTTGAAACCAAAGTCGTTCTTTGAAACCCTGATGTATTTGATCCATCGACAACAGTCTTCCTCATAGCTTGAAGATTTTCAACTGGATGTGCATTTAACATTGCTGAAATAACTAATGAAATGTCTACAGCGTCTCTATCATGCTCTAAAGGTGGTTGATCATCTAATTCAATTAATCCTGAATTTGGAGATTGAACATATATGAAACTACGATTCCTTTTGGTTTCAAATCTTGCCGCTATGTCAATTTTACCCCCTTCTCCACTTGCGGCTCTAAGTTTCCTTTTTGTTCTAGGCAAACTTGGAGGGATTGTATCAATAGTATAATCAAATAATTTCCCTTCTTCCCTAGAATGTAATTTGCCTGTATTTAATTGTTGATGAATTTCTAAACCGCACATAAAGCCCAATTGCTGAGGATTTAGGGTGTTAATATCTGAAATATCCCCCAATGGTTCCTCAGCCATAATTATCCCAGAAGTAACTTATGAATAATATTGATTCTAAAAATCTTAATTATTTATGGTAATGCCCATGAACCAAAGCTTGGTGAATAGATTGTTCCATTAATTCTTAATGTTTCTAAAGTCTGCATAACTCTATCATCGTCAAAACCCTCAGTTCTTGCTCTTTGTAATATATCATATGTTGTAGGGTTTACTTTAGTCCCTTCAAAAATATCACTTATTGTTCTTTTGAGAAAAGATTCTAAATTTCTACCTTTTGCTGTTTTTCCTGATTGGATAGAAGTTTCATCAAAATTATCCCCCATTAATTCATGTCTCCAATTTTCAAAAAGACGTAATGCCCTCCTTACATCTTCTTCTTCTGCTGTGTCTGAAAGCCTTACTTTAGCAGAAGCCTCAGTCATTCTAGAAAGTGCTTCTAATGCTCTAGCAGTGATAGTGATTACATCTTTTCCTTTTTCCATACTATCTGAGGAATCAACAACTTTTCCACGCATAGTTGTATAATAGTCAATTATTCTTTTTCTAGCATGATCATCTAAAACTGGGTGATGATTTCGTTTTGCATAAGCAACATATTTTCTGAACGTCTCTCTACTCAAAACCTCTTTTCCTTCATGATCTTTAGTTGATTCTTTTGTAGGGTCTAACATAGGATCTAATTCATTACCTTGTTCAATTGCAAATTCATCAACTCCAGATTGACGGTTTGACAAAATGTGTGATGCAATTCTTCTATCATATTCCTGTCCTGGTGTATCTGCCATTAACCAAATAACATCAAATCTTGAAAATAAAGGTGGGGGCAAATTTACTTGTCTGGTAAATGGGCCTGCTTCATCTGGATCTAAAAAACGACCTCCTTTTGGATTTGATGCAGCTAAAATTGAACATCTCGTTCTTAATTTAGCATTGATTCCTGCTTTAGAAATACTAATTGTTTGTTGTTCCATTGCTTCATGAATTGATGACCTATCTCCATCATTCATTTTATCAAATTCATCAATTGATGCTAAACCTGTATCTGCCAATGGGAGGGCACCTGCTTCTAATGTCCAGCGTCCATCACTTGATGAATCTGGGACGGCTGCTGCAGTTAGCCCCGCTGCAGAAGCACTTCTACCACTTGTATATTGGCCTCTAGGGGATAATTCCGACATATAATGTAACAATTGTGACTTTGCTGTTCCAGGATCTCCCATCAATAAAATATGCATGTCTCCTCTTTGACGAGTACCATCTGGATTTCTTCTTGCAACCCCTCCAAACAGTTGTAAGAGAAGACTTTCTTTGACGTTGTTATAGCCAAAAATAGAAGGTGCAATACTTCTAATAAGTAAATCATAAATGTCTTCTCTAAAACTAAGTTCTTTAATTTCATTTTCATCTTCAATCGAAATTTTTACATCTTCAAAAGGAGTGTTGCGTTGTTCATATGAATTAATTCTTAAAAAAATATCAAATACAGATGTTTTTTTACCACCTTTTTTCTGTGAACGTACAAATAATTCACCATTTGCTACAATACGATCGCCAGGTAAAATTTCTCCAGCGATTTCTCCTTCGATTAAACACCTTAATCTTTCAGGTTGAACCCCCCCTCGTAATTTTTCTGGGGGTTCTTGTAACTCAATAAATTGCGTATTTTCCATTAAACTTTGAGATGGGACTATTTCAAATCTAGCTTGTGGTTTTTCAGCACCACACCCTGTATTAGGATCACATCTGACGGGCTCTACTAATTCCTGTTCATTAGATTGTAAAACCATTTGAATTGATTCACAGTTGCCATTACAGCATCTAAATGCTGCTTCTGTTACTCTTGGCCTAACCCCGCTGATTTTGACAACTATCGCATCAATTGCCAACATACTTCCTACGTCATCTTGCCTAATCTCTCGAACTGCCCTTCGCTGGTCAGGTGGTAAATCTCTTACTCTAATTTGTGGACTAATTTGATGGTTTTTTTCTTTACAAATTTCTCTTAATCCACTATCTCCACATTTCAGAAATAAATTAGGATTATTCAATAAAATTTTAGCAAAGTCTTGATCGAAATTATACAATTCTCTAAAAGAGACGACTAAACTTCTTTGTTCAGGCCAATTCAGAACTAATGCACCAATATCTGTACTTTCTTCAAGGAAAGTCATCCAACGTGCTTTAATTTCGTTAGCATGCATAACTTCACTCTCACGGGGTATGCAGAACGGTTCACTATAGTTCTTAATATACGCGATTTTACCCCCTAGTTTCCACTGGAAAAATCAATCAATTACAGTAAGCGCTTTTTCAAAAATTAAATGTTTCTACTGGGCCTAAAATTACAAATTTTTTACTAGACTTTTCAAAATAAAAAATTCGCCAGAAGCGTCACTCTCAAAACGGAGTACGCGGAGGATATGATGTGACAGACAAGGATGGGGTGGACTATGCAAGTAGTGGAGTTGACATTGACTTAGAGGGTAAAGCGGTTAATTCCTTAGTAAGTGAATTAAATTCTCCTCCTCGTTTACCCGGAGAAATCGGTTCATTAATTGACCATCCAGGGGGTTTTAGTGGCATAATAGACTTTGGTGATGAACTTCTTGCAATGTGTACTGATGGCGTTGGTAGTAAACTAATGCTAGCAAGTAAACTTGGACAATGGGAAACGGTTCCAATTGATTGCATGGCTATGAATGTTAATGATTTATTATGCATCGGCGCTGAACCAATTGCTTTTGTTGATTACATTGCCACACCCAAACCAGATCCTGAGGTTCATGCTGCTTTAGGAAGGGGTTTGGCAAAAGCTGCTAAAATTGCAAATGTTAGTTTAGCTGGAGGGGAAACCGCGTCACTTCCTGACATTGTCAATGAATTAGATATGTCTGGAACTTCTTTGGGATGGTTACCAAAAGGCGACCAATTAACCGGTGAAAGTATAATTTCGGGAGATCTTCTAATTGGTATACCTTCTTCGGGGATTCATTCCAATGGTTTTTCACTTGTTAGAAAAATTTTGGAAATTTCTAGTGCTAATCTAGAAGCCTCTCCTCCATTTGATGCTACAAGTAAACATAGAGAGATTGAAAGATTCGATGTCAATAAAGATTTAACATTAGGTGAAGTACTTCTTAATCCTACTAGAATTTATGTTAATCCTATGATTCCTTTATTTGAACAATGTCGAAAAAATAACACTCCTTGTAATTATAGTGATATTAAGGGTGTTGCACATATTACTGGTGGGGGTTTGTCTAATCTTTTACGATTACATCCAAGCCTTGGTTATCATATTGATAACCCATTACCCTCCTTACCTGAATTTGATTGGTTACAAGAGGTTGGAGGAGTAAGTGATTATGAAATGGCTAGAACGTTCAATATGGGAATGGGATTATGTGTAGTTGTCAGTAAAGAAAGTGCAAACTCAATTTTATCTTGGCTTGAAGATTCAAATATTTCTGGATGTTCCATAGTTGGGCATGTTAACGATAATGGACATCGAGTAACTCATATCAACCCCGACATATGCTTTGAGCACTACTGAGGTAGTGGATTTGCAGGGTAAACCGTCGGGATGGCCAGGAATTACTTGGATAGAAGGGCGAACTGTACTACAAATTCCTAATGTTAAAGGCCAAGCGGAATGGAGATTAGGGCCTGGAAAAAAAAGTGAGTCTCCAGTTTTTCATAATGTTGCAATGGCTAACAATAGAACCAGAAGTGTGTTATTATTAGGATTAGCTATACGTAATAAGTGGTTGTTAAATGAAGGGAAATTACGGGTTTTGGACGGATTAGCTGCAAGTTCTTTACGTTCAAGAAGATGGCTAAACGAATTACCTCGCGAACTTGCAGAACAACTTGACATCATATCAGTAGATCGAGATGAGGAGTCTATTTCTTGGGCATTAGCAAATCATGAAAAGCACCCTCCCAATAATTCTAACCCCGGACAATTATCAATTCAAAAGGGTGATTTAAGACAAATTGTATATTCTGGAGGATGGCAATGGATTGACATTGATCCGTACGGTTCTCCGATTCCATTTCTTGATTCTGCCATGCAAAATTTAGCTCGTAAAGCAATATTACAAGTTAGTGCTACTGATACTGCCGCCCTCTGTGGAACATATCCTCAAGTTACTAGAAGAAGATATGCTGCCTATGCTGTTAATGATACTGTTACTCATGATACTGCTATGAGAATTCTATTAGGCAATATTGCCCTATGTGCTGCAAAACATGAACGTTCTATTGAACCCCTTATGTCTGTTTTTGATGGTCATCATACAAGAGTAAGTGTGTTAGTAACTCCAGGAAAAAAGAATGCTTCAAACGTTTATGAAAATCTTGGGTGGAGAGTTAATGAACCAGATAAAAAAACTATTAATGCATCCATAAAGGCGGGATTACATAGTTTTGGATGTGCAAAAATTCCACAGCCAAGAGTATTATTACCCTATAATTCCCCTCCAGAGTCTTTAGCGAATGGTAAGGTTAGTGGCCCATTATGGATTGGACCATTAGCAAGAGAAGATGTTTTAGAACAATTAACTGAAGAATATGCTTTGGAAATTTGTGGTATTTCTAAAGAAAAAGATGAGCATCTTATTTCATTGGCAGGTTGGAAAGACGAAGACATAGAAAAATCAAACAGAGGAGTAATTCGCAGTATCAAGAGATTACATGATTCAAAAGATGCTGTAGGAACAAATGGATTAGTAACTATGGATGAATTGCCACAATGGATAGATATTGGAGGTCCGCCAAGCCCTAAAAAATTAGTTATAGCTCTTAAAGAAAAGGGGTTTCAAGCAGCAATTTCACCAATTTCAACACCCGCGATTCAAACAAATGCCCCATGGAACATATTGATTGAGGTCATTGAAAGCCTAAATTAGTTTTATATTAGATTTT
>PBHR01000045.1 GCA_002720275.1 Methanobacteriota archaeon | reverse complement strand
GAAAGGCAAATGCAGCTAAGAAAGCAGCAGCGGCTAAGAAAGCAGCAGCTACAAGAAAGGCAAATGCAGCTAAGAAAGCAGCAGCGGCTAAGAAAGCAGCAGCTACAAGAAAGGCAAATGCAGCTAAGAAAGCAGCAGCTAAGAAAGCGGCGGCAGCTAAGAGAAAAGCAACAGCTTTGGCTAAGAAAGGAATCATTAAAGCACCAAAATCGGTTAGTGATATGCTTTCAAGGATTCAGAAGAATAAAAGATAAAGTAATTATTATGCCCTTCTTTGTTTTGCTTTGATTAATGCCTAGGCGGAAGTATGGTCGATTACGCAAAGTTGTTGAAATTCCTACTAAGGAAAAATGTAGTCGTTGTAGAAGCGGTAAATATTGTCCTATACCTGGGCATTCAGGTAATGAAATAGTTTCTTCAAAAAATTGGAAAGGGCCAGAAAAGATTACTAAAAGAGATGGGAAAAAATAATTTATTCATCAATTTTTTCCAAATTACTTTGTGCTCTAGTATATACTTCTCTTAGTGTTTGATCATTAATTTCAAGATAAACTCTGGTTGTTTGAATATTTGCATGCCCAAGTAACCGTTGGATAGAGACGATGTCCGCCCCTCGTTCCAATAATCCCGTAGCAAAATTATGCCTTAGTACATGTGGAGACAATCTTTTTTTGGAAATATTAGCATCTTCGGCAATTCTATCCATTAATTTTTGAATCCCTCTAGGTGTAATTCTTTTTCCCTTTGAATTAACCAATAATGCATCTTCATCAACTAAAATGATTTTATTTCTTAAAGCTAGCCAACAATTTAGAACGTCTGCAGTTTGCTCTGTGTAGAGAACCATACGGTCTTTATTTCCTTTTCCACCAACAACTCTTGCACTTTTATCTTTAAAATCAACATCATGAATATTTAATCCACAGAGTTCGCTCACTCTTATTCCTGTTTCTAAAAGTAATGTGACAATTAGGTGTGCAATTGGATTTTCACTGTTAAATGCTGCAGTTCTAACACTTTTCAGTTCACTATTTGAAAGAATTTTAGGAATTTGTTTACCTTTTCTAGGCCTAATAATATGTTCAGGTACGTGATGTCCAACCCATTCAATTAAGTGGCTTATTGCTGCTAAACGTGCATTTACGGTAGATGCTTTCAATTCATTAATTGATTGCAACCAGATATCTAATCTTCCATTTTCTGGGTTAACATATGAATTCAAATCTTTTACAGTTAGATTTTCTAAATATTCATTTGACATTTCTTTTTCGTTAGAAGAAATTTTTGTTTTCAAAAATTTTTTTACAGCACATAAATAAGATTTGATAGTATTGTTACTTTTCCCTTCTGTCTTTAATTGTTGAATCCAGCATGGGTGCCAAGAAACATGAGATAAACGAATTATTCTATCAGGTAAAATTTTCTCATTAAGCCTTTTTTGAATCTCTAACAATTGTTTTAATTCTTGATTATAATCCAAAGACATTGCATCCCCTCTTTTTGTCGCTAAGCGACTGCATCCCTGCCTAAAAGGCAAGTGACCTCAGATATCTTAGGCTTTGAATGCTTCGCGTCATTCGATTAAAAAATGTTTAAATTAATACGTTTCAAATTTTTCCGAATCTTTAAATTTAGAATCCATTTTTCGATTATTATATATTTCAAAATTTAAAATCTCTTTTAAGTTTAATCTTAGTTGATGTAAATCACCGTAAAAAATCAATATGTCGTTGTATCTTAATTTCAAATCATCTTTTGGTGCCCAAACTAATTGACGTGATCTTGATAATGCAAAAGCGCTAGTTCCAAAATCACTGAATAAATCACCGATTTTTTCACCAACCAACCATGGGTGATTAACTAAATGTATGGGTAAAATTCCATGACCTGGCACAGTTAAAAGTAATTGATCCATACTTATTTTTACAAATTTTGCATCTTCTTCTAAAAAATCAATTATTTTTTCAGCCACATTAACTCCTGAAGCCATCTCTATTCCTTCTAAACCAGGAGATGAATTTATTTCAAGTACTAATGGCCCATTTTTCCCCTCCAAAAGATCAACTCCAGCAATGTTTAATCCTAACACTCTTGCTGCCCTAAGTGCTATTTCTTCATATTCAGGGGTTAATTCAATAGATTCAACAGTTCCATTAAGGTGGAAATTTGACCGGAACTCTTTCCCCCTTGCCCTTCTTCTCATACATGCTACAACTTTATCGCCAACTACTAATGCTCTAATATCAGTTCCATGACTTTCATGAATGTATTGTTGAATCAAAACTTCATGGTTTAAATCTAACAATGCAGAAACAAGACCAATTGCATCTTTGTATAGATGTCTAAGGTACACTCCACGCCCTTGAGTTCCTTCTGAAACTTTTATTACGACTGGAAGTCCTCCTACAATATCAATTGCTCTTTCGACATCATTAATATTTCGAACATAGGCAGTTTTTGGAATAGGAACATTATTTCTACCTAGTATTTGTGCAGCTAATAATTTATTTCTACTTTGTCTAATGCCTTCGCCTGAATTTGCAGCATATACATCTAATTGTTCAAATTGTTTCAATAATGCAACACCATGTGATGTTATTGAATGCCCGATTCTTGGTAGAACGGCATCAAAATTTACTTTATTTCCTTTGTGTAATATTTGTGGGGAATCTTTACTAATTGATAATGTGAATTGTAGTGGATCTAAGATTGTGGTATGAATGCCTTTTTTCAAGGCCTCTTCTTGTAATCTTCTAGTGCTGTATAATCTTGGCCCTCTAGAAAGAATTGCTAATCGCAAAGTAACCCCACCCAGACAATCTGAACAAACCATCCTTTTTCAGTCTTGGGTTACTCTGTTAGGTGTTAAATCATATATTTTTGTGAAGATTTTAACAACAGACTTGAAAGGTTAGTAATGTCCCCAATATCAATGTAACATATGGCAGATCAAGAAAAACCTAGTGTGGAGTTACCTCCTTCTTCACTTTCTCACAAGGATCTGCGTATGCTTTGTTTGGACAATGATTTATCCATTTCTGGTAAAAAATCTGTTTTAGTTGAGCGTTTATTAGATGCTGGAGTCTCATGGGATGATTTAGGTTTAGAAAGTAATGAAGAACATTTAGAACAGGAAGAATTAATATTAGAAGAATCAGAACCTTTGGATATAGAAGAGCCGATTGAAGAAAAAGTTGAAGAAACTGAAGAATTAATTACTGAAATAGAAGAAAAGGCTGAAGATGAAGAGATTTTTGAAGCAGAAATAATTGAAGAAATTAAACCTGTTTTAACTACAAAAATAATCAAAGAAGAAACCAAAAAGGACTTTTTAAATACCTTTTTAACTCCTAAAGCATTACTTTCTTTCATAATTGTAGGATTATTAATTGGTAGTTTATTTTGGTATGTTTATTCTCAACCAGAACCCTTTACAGCAGATAAATTAAGGTATGGCGATTCAATGACTTTTTCAATAAGTAATGGGAATTTATTAATTGAAGGTGAAGAGTTAGTAGAACAAATTGCGCATCAATTAAATGCAGAAGATAAGATGTGTGGGAAAATAGAAGTAGATTATGTTGGGACTGGGAGTGTAACAGTTACAGAAGGGGGAAGCATCGAGATTGCTAATCAACCAGACGATTCTAAATTAGGTGCAGTTCAAAAAGAAGGACCATTTGGTGAAACATGGTTAACTTTAGAACAATTATATGAATACAATTTTGATGATGTTGATATTGCAACAAACACTCCAATAGCTAATAAATGTAGCAGTACTACTTTAGGAAATTTAAACGATAACCAAGCACAAATTTCAGTTGATTCGTGGACGGAGATTAGAAATCAAGAATTATTAAGATCAGATATTGGTTATGAATTTCAAGGGGGAGATTTAGGTTCTATAAGAGGAAAAACTGTTACATATGGACTGGATAATTTTGGAGAAGTTTTACAAAATTTAATACCAGGAATTGCCTTGGCTTTTGCCCCAATTGAATTAGATAAGTTGCTAGAAGGAGCCTTTCTTTCTGAAGGAGTATCAGGTGAAAAATGGAATTGGAACTGGACAGTTGCAGGTACTGATGAAGTCGGAGGAAAAGAGACTTGGAAAATTTATTTAGAAAATACAGAAGTTAGTGAAAGATGTTTTGGTTCTGCAAAAATAAATTTGTGGGCTTCAAAAGATTCACCTTGGCCAGTAAAACAATATGTTGATTTAAAGATTTCAAATTTTGATGAAGATAGGACCTCATGTAGTAAATCATTATTGGAACAAGTTGGAACAACCCTTTTTGATATCGAAATACCACAAGGTAGATTTAATCTAGAAATGATGTTAATGGAAACTTCTTTCACATCTGGTGGAGATTTGGTAGATTGGAAAGAAACATATTCAAATAGACCTGCTCCAGGACAAGGGCATTTAACTCCTACACATAATTGGAAAAATAATAACGAAATCCATATGCCTGATAATTCAGAATTAAGAGAGTATACAATAGAAGAAACAATAAAATGTGTTAATGAAACAATACCAAATTCAGATTTAATTACAAAATTAGATGCTGGAGCATATATTTGGCGGGCCATTGATGATCGTTCAAATAGTGCAATGACTTATTGGAATCTTAGTTGGGTAGATCCCGCAGATCAGAGTGGTTGGGCTTTGGTAGAAATAAGAGAGACTATTGAGGGGGGAGATTATTGTGAAATTGATAACTCGGGAATATATGAGTCACAATCAATAGCCCATAACTCTGATTCAATAAGTATTACAAATTCTTTGGCGGAATTGGAAAATAGGATTTTAAATTCCAATAAATTTCCAGAATTATCGGGAGTGGATGGAATTATAGCAACAAATGGAGAATTAAGTGGTGAAACTCAAATCGGCTATCTTGTGCTCACTCCAAGCGATGATTTAAATGAGATTTTAGATTTAATTAATCGTGACGATGGTGCAGTTAGTTTTGATTTACAACGTAATTATGAACAGGATGGATGGGATGTTTCTGTAGAATTATTGGTTGATGCAACTAATGGAAGAATAATTGGATGGACGCAATCATCTACACAAAATATAGAGTGATTATATGCCTAAAAAGAAACTTTCTAAAGGGTTTGATGATTTATTTTCACAAAATGAAACAGATTTATCGTTTCTTGATACGTATGGAAAAACAAATTCAGAAAACTTGTCAGGACTTCCTGAATCAAGTCAAACCCATCAAAATGCAGATGAATTGTTCGATGCTATACTTAGGTTATTTAAGTCCGAAAAAGTAGCAATAAAATCTACTAAAAAAAAGATTTCACTCGGTAACTTCTTATCAATAAATAAAAAAAATAGCCAAATAGAGATAAAAATCAAATCTGAAAAATTAAGTTTGCCTTTAGTTCAAAGCGATTTAATGGCCCCAGGTTTTTCAGATTCGAATTTATCTAAAGACTCGATGAACTGTTCTGTAATTTTAGACTCTTGGGGAATCGCTTCAAAAAATTTTATTTCAAGAATGATTGAGTTTTACAAATATAATTATTGATTTTTTTTAACAACTATGGTTGCAAACGTTAGCGAAATTATAGCGCCAAATAATGGAAAACCACTAATGTTTTCATCATTACCTTCACAGTTAACCCCTCCAGTAATTATTTCTTGATTCTCCATAATTTCCCAACAAGTACTCCATACTTTTGCATAACCTTCGGAACGCTCTGGAATCAGCACTTCAGACTCATTTTCATAGATGATGTGTATTCTCCAATTAACGTATGAGTGTTTTTCTAATGTTGTAATGGTTCCACTCCATAAATTGTCATTATATGTCATATCAACAAATTCAGGATTATGGCATAAGATAGGATCATAAACACAAATTTGTGTTTCTAATTTTAATTTTGTTATGTTTTGAGAACTTTCAGAAACAGATACGCTTAATTTCCATTCAGAAAGGTCTTTGCTTGGAGTCGTAAATGTTAAATTTTCTAAGGGCGAATTTTCTAAATTGGGTGTAGTATCATCTCTAGTTTCAGCCAATGCATTTGGGCAATTAATACATAATAATATACAAATTAAAGCAGTTGTATATATTCGGTATTTTTGATTAAACATGCCTTCCATGCCCCTTCCTTGTATAATATTGTTAAAATAAATGCCTACGGAGGTTATATATCTAATATCTTTGTCGTGGTTACAGCATAGAGGTGTACCTATTATGAACACAAAAACAATAATGAACGTATTAATTGCAATATTGCTTTGTGCATCAGGATTAGCATCAGTAGTCTCAGCAGCAGGCGATGATGGTGTTCCAGAAGACATGCACATGGTAACTATTTCAGTTGATCATGATGAAGATAGCGAGGACGAAATAACAGTATCTGTAGCCCTAACTTGGGAATATCCGTCCATGATGAGAAACATGGCTGATACTCCAGACGATAGAGACGGAACAATTGATGCTCAAGAAGCATCAGAATACGCAGCAATGTTGGCTGACGCTGGAATTGAAGAATTACAACTTGCTCACAGATCCCATGTTTGGGATATGAATTTAGGTGGTGCTGGTGGCGCTGCTGCTGACGGTTCAGAAGTGGCATGGGATATTTCTACAGAAGTTACTGGTTTAGAAGGAACAACAGATGACAATAATTCTTGGACAGTTTCAATTACTTTAGGAATGGATATGACTACTGATGATTTGCCTGATGGAACTTTAGATATGACTTTAGGTCCTGCAGGTGATAGAGAAGGCGGAGTAACAGACCTTCCTTACTGGCAAACAACAGTTTCAGTTGATGGAACAGATTCTTGGTGTGTTGCATCAATTACAAAGGATGATGGTAGTGCATTAGAATCAGGATTTGCTTACCGTGGCAATGACACATCAAATAGTGATCAAGAACCAGATGATTGGTATTTCACAGTATCTTTTGAACAAGCAGATTGTACAGAAGATGACGATAAGGCTGATGACGATAGAGACGGTGTAGGAAATGATGAAGATTTATGCCCAGGAACTGCAGATAACACTGTTGTAGATGAAGACGGCTGTGCTGTGGATGATGGAACTTGTGAAGCAGGAACTGATACTGATGGAGACGGTGTTGACGATTGTGATGACACATGTCCAGATACAACAGGAACTGAAACAGATGACAACGGATGTTCCGCAGAACAACTAGGAACTGATGATGACGATTGGACATTTAGTGTTACATTTACTGTAGCTGATGCATCATTTACTTGTGATGGAATGACAAACGATTCTACAGCACAAGATTGTATGACTGCTGCTGGAGCAACATTATCTGATGTTGCAGACGTAAAGGCAGGACATCCACACGAATGGTCTTGGGAATTACAAGTTAATGGAGTTGCAGCAGATGATCAAGATGCAGCTAACATGGCTTTAACTTCCCAATCCTCATTTTCTTGGGTTGTTAAGTGTGCTTCAGGAGCATCAACTTGTGGAGATGAAACAGTTCACGTAGTTACAGAATTAGCAGGTGCATTAGAAATTGCTTCTGGAGATTGTGTATTCTTCGATGGAGTAACACCAACATTTGGTGATGCTTGGGATGACTTAGGTCAATCTAGCAGATGTTTCTCCGCTGAAGGAACTTGGACATCAGGTGACTTTTCAGTTACAGTCCCAGCAGCAGGTACTGGTGATAACACAACAACAGATCCTATTGATGATACGGCTACAACAGTTGAAGCTGAAGAAACACCTGGATTTGGTTTGATTGCAGGAGTTAGTGCAGCACTTGGTGCAGCATTAATAGCAGCATCACGCAAAGAAGATTAAGTCTAATTAAAGACTTCAAAAGTGTGAAATGGACCATCCCTGCCGTAAATCGGTGGGGATGGTCGTCCCTTTCTTTTTATAATTCTAAATTCCACAATTCATCTCCAACCCAGTGAATTGTAGAAATCCCTTTTCCTGATTTTGAATTTTTCATAGTTGTTCCATCAGTTAAAGCCCAACCCACAGCAATCGGTTTCTCGTGAGTTTCATCTCGAACCCAAACTAAATCATTTTCAATAATTTCTTGGTCACAATCTTGAATTCCTGCCATCATACAGTCTGCTCCATTGAGTAGAAATGGTATGGCCCCACGATCAACATTAATCCATTTAATAGATGGGTTCCAAGACAAAATACCTTTTAATGTTGGGAAAGCAACAAGATTTCCATTTGGATTTTTTAATTCGATAGCCATTGGAAGCTTATCGATTAAAATTAAATTCCAAGTTCCATAATCTGCAAATTCAAATAAAGCATTTTGAATATCAATATTTAAACCAAGTGCATTTGATAATTCATTTAAGAGAGGTAGAACCATTTTTTTACGCACCGGTCTGCGTTTTTTTATTTTCCAATCCTTTGACACATTTACCTTCAGAATGTAGAATGCCCTTGATTCCTTCCCTTCTTTTTACCCAATTCATTGAAATAAGGGCAGTAAGTGGAAGAGTCCGCGAGGAGAATAGGTATGGCTCAATGGCATGGGGTATCAAAACGTAAACCATCTGGTGGACGTAAGCGCATGATGCGTGGAAAGAGACGTACAGAAATAAGTTCAGAGAAGCAATTTGCTGTACTTGGAGATGCTAAGCGTAAAAAGTATCGGAAAACAGGAGCAATGACTAGAATCAAGGTTCTTTCTGATGATGTAATTAATGTTAACAATCCAAAAGATGGAACTACAAAATCTGTAAAATTTACAACTGTAACCGAAAATCAATCAAATCCAAACTATGTAAGAAGAAATATTCTTACAAAAGGTTCAGTTGTTGAAACAGAATTAGGAAAAGTAAGGATTAGTAGTAGACCAGGTCAAGATGGCGTGATTAATGGAACTCTAATTAAAGAATAATTAATCATAAATATCTTGATGAATTCAATCTAATTGAAGGGGGATACTTATGGAACATAATTCTGACCGGGTAGCTCTTTGGCCGGGCTATTTTAATTCTAAGTTTAGTAGAAGTTCAGGAAGAAGAGTACCTACAGATAGTTCAGTCCCTAATCCCGATTTAGAAGGGCTTCTTTGGTCGGCTAGAAAAGTTGGCATTACTAAAATGAAAAGAGAGGAAGGAATTAGCCACCCCAAGCGTCCAAATCTAAAGGAAGGGAGACTTTGGATTTCTCTTAGTGCAGCCTGTAAAACACTTGGTACTGAAAATAAAGAAGAAATGATGCAGGTTATTGGTGGAGTTTGGAGAGAAAGTTATTCTCAAAAGTTAGAACAAGAAAAAGCAGAAAGGAAAAAGGGGCCAAAAGTTGGTGATAAAAGAGCAAGATCACAATTTAAACAAAACAAAGCGGCTCAACTTGCAGCTCGTAGGGCATTAGCTGCAAAAAGGGCTAAAAAGAAAAAATATTGATTTTTATTTTTCTAAATTTAAATTTAAATCAACTTCATGTAACCATCCAAATGAATCTTCAACTTTTTCACTATGGATTCCTGAAATCGAATCATATAACTTTTGAGTAATTGGTCCAATGTCTCCATTAGAATATACTTTCTTTTTATCTCCATGTTGAATTGAGCCAATTGGGGAGATTACAGCAGCAGTTCCGCAACAAAATGCTTCATCTGCATCCATAGCAAATTCTGCAGATACTTTTTCTTCAATAACTTCATATTCATAACTTCTAGCTAATTGAATAACGGAATCTCTTGTAATTCCTGGAAGAATTGTTCCTGTTAATTCTGGTGTGTAAATTACATTATTTTTAACACAAAAGAAATTTGCAGCCCCAACTTCTTCAATATATTTATGGTTTTCAGCATCTAAATAAATTACTTCAGCAAAACCCTCTTTCTTTGCATTTTTTGATGGCATCATACCAGGAGCATAATTTCCAATTGCTTTTACTCCTCCAGATCCACCAGGAGCTGCTCTATGGTATTCATCGGTAATGATTAAATCAATACAACTTAATCCTCCTTTGAAATATGGACCTACTGGTGTAACAAACACAATAAATGTATATTCTGGAGCAGGAGCGACTCCCATAATTGGTCCAGTGCCAAGTAATAATGGTCTGATATACATCGCACCTTTTCCTGCTGGAGGCACCCATTTTTTATTTGCTGCAACGACTTGTTCAACGGCATCTAAGAAAATTGATTCTGGTACTGGAGGCATACCTAGACGATCAGCCCCAGATTGAAATCTTCGTGCATTTTCTTCAGCCCTGAAGATTACAACTCTGTCATTTATTGTTCTATGTGCTTTCATGCCTTCGAAAATACCTTGACCATAATTTAAAACACCAGCAGCAGGATCAATTTCAAAAGTTCCATATGGCATTATCTTTCCAGGAGTCCATGCATCACCAAGATTACATTTTACCATATACATCCAATCAGTTTTTGTCAAAGAAAAAGTAAGAGAATCCCAATCAATATCACTCATTCTTTCCCACTTCCTTCAACTATAATCTGAACTCAAATTACTCCCAGTTGATACACCTAATGAAATACAGTTTTCAACCATTCCGCTATTATTTTTAAAAAAGGAGTACAAGAATTAAAGTTCCTTAGTCGTTTTCTTGTGTTTGTGTCGGAGTATTCTAGCCAGTATGACCTTGCTGTCATTTCCACTAGGTCTACAGATTCTAATATTGAATTATGGGGGAGATGTAAAACTGGTGAATCGATTTTTTTGGAAATACAGGGGTTAAAGCCCTATATGGAAATAACTTATTCTACAAAAGATATGCCTTCTGATATAGATAAAAGATTAGAAAAATTAAGAGAAAGAGATGATGTCGTTGAAGTTAACGAAATAGACGAGAAATGGACAGAATCTGGCATTAAAAAAATGTGGAAAGTAATTATGCATGGTTCACAGCATAATGATCGTTCAGTATTTCGTAAAGAAAATAGTGATGATTGGAAATTCTATAATGCAGATTTCAATCATGAAAAGAGATTGTTTTACGATTTAGATTTGGGTACACATATTTCAGTGAATTGTAAATTAATTGATAACCACAATTTCCCTGTTGATGTTTATGCAAAAACAGATATTTATAATTTAGAACAAACAGATGCATTTCAAGCACCATTTGTAATTGCCTCATTTGATTTAGAAACAAGTATTGTAGATGATAGAATATTATGTGCTGCAATAATTATTGATCAATTAGACACTTCAGGCCAAAGAAAAGAAATTCCAGAAGAGTATACTTTTGTTGGTACGGAAATTGAAATCATGAATGGAATGACTGATTTGATTAGAGTAAAAGATCCAGATATTATTACTGGATATAATATTGATAATTTTGATATACCTCGATTAAAAGAAAGATTAGAATATCTTACTGAAAAAAATGATACAAAGGGGCGCTCAGAATTATTTGGATGGGCTAGGCGTAATGAAAATGAATGGGATTTGATACCATACAAGCCACCAAATGCAAGAAAATGGACTATTGTAGGACGTTGTTTTGTTGATGCTTGGTGGCAAGCAAGAATGTTATTAAGGCCAAAAAGAGAAACCTTATCTTATGTTAGCCAATTATTATTTCCAGAAAGAGAGGATTTAAGAAAGTTAGAAATTGATGCAAGTAAAATGGATGAGGAGTGGAAAAACAGACCTGAAGAAGTCTTAGAATATTGTAAAAGAGATGCATTATTACCATGGGAAATCTTAGATGAATTAAGAATAATTCAGGGTAGAGAATCTTTGGCAGCAGTATCTAAAACACCACTTGATGTGGTAATTAATGGCACAACTAGTAATTGGATTGACAGTCTAGTAATTCGTTTAGCAGATAGAAGTAATGTTGCAGTTCCAATGACAAAAAGGTATGATCGTTCTGATCAAATAGCAGGAGGATATGTTCATGAAGTTGAACCAGGCGTATATCCTTGGGTTGCAGTTCTTGATTTCAAATCAATGTACCCTTCAATAATGATTAACAATAATATTTGCAGGACTACAATGGTTGAAGATAAAAATAGTCAATTGCCATGCCATGAATCCCCGGATGGTATAAAATATTTACAAAAGAGTGAGAGAGAGGGCTTAGTACCAAAATTACTTGTTGATTTAATGTCACAAAGAGACTTCCATAAAAGTAAAATGAAAAAAGCTGAAGAAGATGGAGACAAGTCAAAACAAAGGTTTCATGATGGAATGCAATATGCTGTTAAGATTTTAATGAATTCTTTTTATGGTGTATTTGCATCAGTATTTTATCGTTTTACTCATAAAAACATAGGATCGTCAATTACAGCATGGGCGCGATATAATATTACAGAAATCATCCGTCAATTAGAAGAAGAAAATCAAAATGTAGTATACTCAGATACAGATTCAATTTTTGTTAGCGTGCCTATGAAAGATAACGTTCCAACTAAGCGTTCTGATATTGAATCGGAAGCTAAAGAGTTTGATGGTGCTAAGGAAGAACTGGTTAGATTTGGAAAAGAATTAGCTGAAAGATTCACCGAAGATGCGGCAGAATTAGAATTTGAAACAGGCTTATCGGCATTTTTTTCACATGGAGCAAAGAAGCGTTATGTTGGAAGGATGATTTGGCCTAAAGAAGAAATGATCATAAGAGGTTATGAAACAAGACGTTCAGATTCATTTACATTATTAACAAATACAATGACTTCAATGTTTGAATATATTTTAGATGGTAATCAAGAATCAGCAATTCGAGATGTTATTAATTTAATTAAAGAAGTAAAGAAGGGTAATGCTAGCGTTGAAGATTTGGTAATAAGTCGGTCTTGTAAAGGTAAGATACTCAAAGATGGAACTGTAGATTTCTCTAATTATTCAAATCCTGATGGATTGCCATTTGTTAAAGCTGCTAAAGAAAGAATAAAACTTGACCTTCCATTTACACCTGGAATGAAAGTAGCATATGTTGTAACTAAGACTTCAGGAAGTACTCAAGAAGTTGAACCATGGTTAGTTGAAGATGGCGGAGAACCAGTTTCAAATTATGATGTCGACTATTATTCTAAACGTTTAGCTAAGGCTTTAGGTAGGATTACTGAAGCATTTGGATGGAGCGAAAATGAATTACTTACAGGAACTCGGCAAACAACATTATTTTCTTTTTGAGAGTTTCATTGAAGTTTTTAACGGTATAATGATAACATCTTAACGTTTCATGTATGTTTGTATGAAGGTGAGGATAAGTACAATACAAGTATCCTTGATGCTTATCTTATCAATGGCTATTTTACCTGGATGTACAGAAATTAGATTTAAAGATAATAATATTCAAAACGAGGAACAATATAATACAACCAAGATTAGTGTGGCATCATTTAATATCAAAATATTTGGTAAAACAAAAGCATCAAATGATACAGTAATGGCATCATTAGTAGAAATAGTTTCAAAGTATGATATAATTGCAATTCAAGAAATAAAAGATATAGATCAAGAAGTTCCTTATGAATTCCTTGAATTATTAAATAACAATTCTTCAATTCAGTTTGAAATGCTACTTTCCGAAAGATCGGGCAGTCAAGAGGATGATAGAAGTAGTCAGGAGCAGTATGCTATATTGTATAATCCCGAATTAATTTCAGTAATGGATAATGGTACTTTGTTTAATGATTCTGTGAATGATTCTTTTCAAAGAGAACCATTTTTAGCCCATTTGTCAGTAAAAAATACAACATTAGATTTTGTTTTAGGTGTTATTCACACTAAACCAGCAGCTGCAGAAGATGAGATTGCAGCACTAATTGATGTATTTAATTGGTCAGCAGAGTATTATGATGATGAAGATGTTATGATTGTAGGAGATTATAATGCAGATTGTAGTTATTTTGATGAAGATGATATTTTCGAATTAGAAATAGGTTCGGCAGAATTCCTTTGGGCGATACCCAATGAAGCAGATACTAATCTTGCAAGTTCTAATTGTACATATGATAGAATGGTATTAACCGGAGATATAATAGATAATTTCAATGGGACTTGGGGTGTTGATAATACATTTTCAGAAAAATCAATTTCAGATCATTGGCCGGTTTGGATTGAATTAGTGATAAGAATTGATTGAACTAATTTTGTTTTAATTCTATTAAGATAAAACCTCTGTCTACCTTTTGCTCAACATTGCAATTAATTTTTTCAACAGTTCCACTAAATGGTGCAGTAATTTTATGCTCCATTTTCATTGCTTCCATAATTAACAAACTTTGCCCTTCTTCTATTAATTGTCCAACATTTACTTGCACATCTAAGATTGTCCCTGGCATCGGAGCCTGAAGAGATCCTTCTGTGAGTTTTGTTGCGCTTTTTCTACTATCTGCGGAATTAAATGTAAGGACTTTACCATCTATATGAACCCAAAATGTGTCTTTATCTCTAACTACATTAGCAATAATTTTTTGACCTCCTTGAGTTATTTTAATGGTTTTTTTATTTATTGAGTATTCTATTTTAGGTAGATCGTAATCTTCATCATTTAGTGTGATTTTTCTAATCAAATTCAAATTATTGATGCTTTGTAATGAGATTTCCCATTTATCATTATTTGAATCTATAATTTTCATATTTTCACCTATGGATATTTATTATTTAATTTTAAAAATGGATCAGGAAACACATTGTTATTTTTAGAATAATCTAAATTTGCGCTTCCTAGATTTTGTGAAATTGCACACGCTATCGCCCCTAATGCCAAAGTATCAATATCAATTGATGGCGTCCATCCCTTAGGCCATTTATTTTCAATTAAATTAGTGGTAGTTTCACCTTTGACGACATCTTCATCACAAAGCAATGCATGTAAAAATTCAATGTTTGTTTGTAATCCCAATAATACAGTATCTTTCAATGCGTGTTTCATTCTCATTATTGCAGATTTCCGATCAGAACCATATACGATTATTTTTGCGATCATTGGGTCAAAATTAGTATCTATTGAATTCCCTTCTATAACTCCAGAATCTACTCTAATTCCTGGACCTTGAGGCATTTTTAGTCGGAGAAGAGGCCCAGCGGATGGTAAAAAACCAGAAGAAGGATCTTCTGCATAAATCCTACTTTCTATGCTGTGCCCTTTCATTGAAACATCTTTTTGTGCAATTCCTAGATTCAAACCTGCAGCTATTCTAAATTGTTGATGTACAATATCTATTCCTGTAACATATTCAGTAACTGGATGTTCAACTTGTAATCTTGTATTCATTTCCAAAAAATAGAAGTTTTCACCATCTAATAAAAATTCTACAGTTCCAGCGCCCATGTAAGTTACAGCAGCAGCAGCAGCAATCCCCGCCGCTCCCATTTGATTCCTCAGTCTTTCATTTAGTGCTGGAGACGGGCATTCCTCAATGACTTTTTGATGCCTTCTTTGTAGACTACATTCACGTTCTCCTAAATGTATTATGTTTCCATATCCGTCTGCAAGAATTTGTATTTCGATATGTTTGCAGCCAGATAATAATTTCTCAACATAGATTCTTCCATCACCAAAAGCAGATTCAGCTTCCCTTTGAGCGGCTTCTATCGCACCAGCCATTTCTCCTGGTCGGTTAACTACTCGCATACCTTTTCCACCACCACCAGCACTAGCTTTAAGCAATAATGGAAACCCTAATTTTGGTCCAACTGTGATTAATTCTTGATGAATGTCTTTTACTTCTGTTGAAATTACTTCATGCCCAGGAACTAGTGGCACACCAACACTTCTCATTTTTTCTCTTGCAGACATTTTATCTCCCATAATTTCAATGGCATCTGGAGATGGCCCAACCCAAATAAGACCGGATTCAGTTACTGCTTGAGCAAATTCTGCAGATTCTGATAAAAATCCAAATCCTGGATGAATAGCCTGTGCCCCAGTTTCTTTAGCAGCGTTAATTATTGCATCAATATTTAGATAGGTTTCATGTAACGTTTCACCTTCAAGGAAATAGTTTTGATCACATAAATCAAGTAATGGTGCGTCTTTATCATTTGAAGTATATATTGCTACGGGACTAAGCTCAAGTTCTTTACATGCTCTCGCAATTCTACAAGCGACTTCTCCTCTGTTTGCAATTAATACACAACCGAATGGGAATTTTGCATTCTTCATCCATTCTGGTGCTAGCATCTTCATTCCTCATTACTTACATACCAATCTGGATCTCGTCTTTCAATAAATGCTCCTAGGCCTTCTTGTCCTTCTTTTCCTCCACGCATCACACTTGTTGTTTTTAGAGTATGATCTCTTAACTCCATCATGTTTCCATTCCAATCATCGAATGTTTTGCACAATAGTTTGGCTTGCTCAATTGCAGAAGGCGCACTTGTAAGAATTTGTGAAATAATTTTATTACAATTTATTTCTAAGTCTTTTTCATCTTTAGCGATTTCATCAATAAAACCTATTCTTAATGCTTCGTCAGTATTAATTCTTGAACCTAGCATTGCCAATCTTCGGAATTGTGCACTACCTAATCTTTTGTATACGTAAGGGCCAATAACTGCTGGTAAAATACCTAATTTAATTTCACTCATGGCGATTTTTGATCCGTCCATTGCAATTACATGATCTAAGCAGGCTACTAAACCTGCTCCCCCACCTAATGCTACACCTTTGATTAACCCAATTGTAAAACAAGGATTTGACCAGATTCCATAAAATAATTCATCTAATCTTTTAGCATCTTTTTGATTTTCTTCTAGGGTGGCTTCTCCACTATCTTTCATCCAATTAATATCTGCACCAGCGCAGAAATGTTTTCCATTCCCTTTCAAAATAATTACACGCGGAAGAGTTTCTCCAGATTCAGAGACTAGTGAATGCGCAGTAGCAGCACAACTGTTGGCAGCCCACGAAAAAATATTGATTAATTCTTGAATTAATTCAGGGTTTAACGCATTATAGACATCTATTCTGTTTAATGAAATTTCTAAAATTTCTTTTTCTAAATTCACTTCTAGTAAGTTACATTTTGGCATTGATTCTTTTAAATTCATTATTTCACATCCTAAATATTCCATATTTTTCATTACTTTCTTTACTGTTTAAACTCGAACTAATCGCAAGTCCAAGAATATCTCTAGTCTTTCTTGGGTCAATGATACCATCATCCCATAATCTTGCAGTTGAATAATATGGAGAACCCTCAGTTTCATATTTTTCTAAAATAGGTGCTTGAAACTCATTTAATTCTGAACTAGAAAGAGGGGGTTTACCCTCTCTTTCAAGTTGATCTGACTTTACTGTACTCAAAACACCTGCAGCTTGAGGTCCACCCATTACAGAGATTCTCGCATTCGGCCACATAAATAAGAATCTTGGATCATAGGCTCTTCCACACATACCATAATTTCCAGCACCATGGCTTCCTCCAATGATAATTGTGAATTTTGGCACAGGAACACAAGAAACAGCTGTAACTAATTTTGCACCATCTTTTGCAATACCACCGGATTCATATGCTTCACCAACCATGAACCCCGTAATATTTTGAAGGAAAATAAGTGGTATTTTTCTCTGTCCACATAATTCTACAAAATGCGCTCCCTTCAAAGCCGACTCAGAAAATAAAACTCCATTGTTTGCTATAATACCTACAGGAAAACCATGAATTCTCGCAAAGCCACAAATTAATGTTGTACCATATCTTTCTTTGAATTCGTGAAATTTAGAACCATCAACAATTCTTGCAATTATTTCATGAACATCATAGGGGATTCGATTATCATCAGGAATTACTCCTAAAATTGAATCAATATCATAAGCAGGCTCTTCTGTAATTTTTGTATCTAATTCCAATCTTTTTGGAGGGGGTAAATTTTCTACAATATCTCTAACAATTTCTAGAGCCTCTTCTTCATTTTCAGCAAAATGATCAGCCACTCCAGATTTTTCTGTATGTACTGCTGCTCCTCCAAGTGCTTCTGCGGTTACTATTTCCCCAGTTGCTGCTTTTACAAGCGGAGGTCCCGCCAAAAAGATAGTTCCGTTTCCCTTTACAATTACACTTTCATCAGACATTGCAGGAACATAAGCACCTCCCGCAGTACAAGAACCAAGTACAGCAGCAATTTGTGGGATATCTTTCCCACTCATTCTTGCTTGATTAAAGAAAATCCTCCCAAAGTGTTCTTTGTCAGGAAATACATCATCCTGCATAGGTAAAAAAGCACCACCAGAATCAACTAAGTAAATGCAAGGAAGATTATTTTGCTCAGCAATTGTTTGAGCACGAATGTGCTTTTTAACAGTCATTGGGTAATATGATCCCCCCTTGATGGTGGCATCATTTGCTACAAACATACAATGTCTGCCATGCACCATTCCAATACCTGTAATTATACCCGCACTGTGT
>PBHR01000044.1 GCA_002720275.1 Methanobacteriota archaeon | reverse complement strand
GCAGGAATAATGATGATTAGTTTCTTATGGATGCTTTGGTCTTTTATAGATGATGTCTATGTCCATCTAATATTTCCTGAAGAAGAAGTTGTCATAGAAGAAACATCAATAGATGAGTTTCCACATATACAACCTATAACTGTGACGGCTACTAAAAGACGTATAGATTAAAATTAAGCCTTAGGACTAATGAAAGAAATTTACCATAAAATCTATGACGAGAATGGCAACCTAGATTCAATGATTCATTATAAGCATGGAGTCAAAATAACCAGATACTTATACATACCTCCTTATGGTTTCGTGGGTATTGAGAAAAGATCCGATCAAATAAATGATCTAACAGAACTACCTCAGCGAGAACCAAAACAACAGCATCTTTGGAAAAATCTCCCAATGCCTGAACCCAAACCCACTGAGACGATAGAGTTTGAGGGATGGGATGCTCTTAAATTATTATATTATCTCGGCGTAATCATTGCTGTGGTTCGTGCCTTAGTGGAGCGTATTTTTTAATGATTCATATCTCATCCCAATATCCAAAATAAGATCCATATTCTTCATATACTTTCTCCCAATGCCATTGAGTACATATTGGACAATCATATAGCCAGTAAACTGTTCTAGGTGTGATACGCTCTTCTAAAATAGAAGAATGATGTTGCACGATTCCAAGATCAGTAAAAATATGCGGAATCATTTCCACGTGAGGATGAATTTCGCAGTTCATTTTTATCTCCTTTAATTGTTGAACAACCGCATCATTTGTTCCACCTTGCCGGAGTTGGCAGGTTGGAGAGAGACTTAACTCTGCTCTTGATGCTAAATCTATATTAAAGGTTTGGATCACAGATTTGAAATAATTGTGACGAATTGAAAGTTTCATATATGATTAGTTTATGCCCACAAGAAGAGAAGCAATAAAAGGACTGTTATCACTTAGCATATCGCCATTGATGCCAATCTATGCATTCGAAATGCAGCAAAAGCTGATACCAATGATTCCATTGGAAAATCAAAACCGGTTAAAAAGTCGTGATTTCAAGGAATTTATATTTTTGGCAATGGACTACGCGGAGGAATTCATCGATACACATAAGGACGAATTGATACAAATTGGCATAATTCTAACGGCTCTTTGCATAATAATTGCAGCCGGTATAGTGCCCACGAAAGCTCTTATCATGCATATGATTCTCTAATTGATATTTACCGCTCTTTCACGGTTGTATTCAAGCCAAATTCTTATGCCTTCAATCTGATCTGGGATCCACTGCAGCTCTTTTTGGATATTTATGAGATCTTCAGATAGTTTCTTTTTTATTTTGAAATCTTCAATGTCAATAACATCATTCTTTGATAATGAATTGTTCTCATTCAGATATTCAGCAATCTTAGTTTCAAGGTCTTGATAAGATTCATGTATTTCAATCCAGCCTTTGTATTCATTCTTAGCTTTTTGATATTTTTCTAAGAAAGCCCAGTCAGATTTTGGAATTTCAAAAAATCTCATTTGTTTCATAATTAGCGTTATTTTTTTTCTTAAAATGTTTGAATTAATAAAGACCAAGGATAGTGCTAAAGTATAAAAAATAGTCTACATAAAAAAATGAATATCGAAATAATATTATTTACCGCTGCAGTCTCAATATTCTCTCTAGTCATTGGGATATTATTGACTGCAAAACTATTACCTAATTTGCTGAAAAGTACATTCAGAGATACCGCGAGAGAAGAGCTTGATGATATTACTCAGGAGGTCAAAGACGAACAGGAAAAGAATGAAGAGGATATTTCGAAAAGCATAAGAGAGCTAGAGAAAACTCTTCTCGATGCAAAAACAGTTTGGAAAACCAATACAACTGATATTACTCAAGAATTCAGGCAGCTCAATAGATCATTCAATGCATGGGAAGAATCCTTGTCCAACCCAGGAGAGCAGGGTTCCCTGGCAGAGGAAGGGCTTGAGGTCATGCTTGAAGCAGCAGGTCTTATCAAAGGTGTGAGTTTTGATACTCAAATTACAGAGCAGACAGATGATGGCGGAATCTTGAGACCTGATTTCTATGTATATACGCCTGATAATGGGGTCATTATCATTGATTCCAAAGCACCCATGACTCACTATAAAAATGCAATCAAAGCAGAAAGTGAAATAGAGAAGAATGAAGCTCTTAAAAAGCATGCAAACAGCATGCTCACTTATGCACAAGATCTTGGCAAGAAAGATTACGCACAAGCAACAGGAAGGAAAACACCTGATATGGTCATTATGTATGTGCCAAATATCGCTGTTTATCTTGCTGCAATAGAGACAAGACCTAGCTTGATTCAAGAAGCATGGAGCAATAAAGTCCAAATATGCCCCCCTGAGGCAGTCTATCCAGTTCTCAAGAGCATCATGCTTTCATGGCAACAAAAGAAGCTCTATGACAACGCTGCAGAGATTCAGAAACAAACCAGAATTATTCATGAAAGAGTTAAGGTTTTTTATGGTCATGTTAATAGCATTGGTAAGTCACTGATCGCTGCCAAGAAAGCATTTAATAAGAGCGCCTCTTCTTGGGACTCAAGAGTAGTTCCTGCTTTTAGAAAAATTGAAGAAATGGGTATTGCTGATGAAGATAGGCAATTAGACGAACTCGGGTTGATTGAGGAGTCGATATCTCAAGAATCTCATGATAGTGATAAAGATTAATGGCTGCAATTATTGTGTAGTAATCTGAATCTTTAGTTTCTCTGAAATTATTTGCATAAGGTTATTAGAAATATTTTCATACTTAAGAAGCGACCTGCCCCCAGAAAAGAATCTTTTAGGAAGTTTGCATGATGCAGATATTAATATTTGCTCATAAATTTGTGGCCATTTAAAACGTTCTTCAACATATAAGCTTTTCTCATTTGAATCATACTTCGCCTTCTTGTTCGCTTCTTTGAAATGATAATCAAGATATTTTAGATCTGTAAGGTCACTGTTAACCCACTTGCCACCATCAAAAAATCGATATTTCGAGAAGCCATTCTTATCAATCCTATAAAGACCAAGTGTTCTCTCTTTCTGATCTGGATATTTTTTAAAGTTTTTCCCATCAAATAAATAGAAGGATGTATTTTCAACAGTTGCTTTCTTGCTTATGTATATATCTTCATCTATGTTTTCCATCCATTTATTAATGGATGGAATTGAATCTACTAAGGCAGAATGATTGCTATCAATTAATTCTAAGCTCAAACCATTTATTGATTCTGAGTCACTGTTAAAAGATATTGAAAAATCATTTTCTATAATATCTTCTTTTGATACCCCTGCTTCTTTATAGAGGCTCTCTATGAAAGCTGGTGTTTGTTTCCCAATTAGTGAGAAATTACATCCATCCGCATGCTTAATTAGCATCGATTCTCTTATTTTCCAATGAATTCCATTATCACTTTTAATAATTTCTGCATGACCAAGGTTTACAAGGCTTCTTAAAATTGTCCAAGCGCTCCTGTATTCACCTATTAGCTCCAATTCTTTGCATGCATTATCAAATGATTCAAAAGAACCACCGCCATATGCCGATGCCCACCATAGTAGCTTTTGGAAATTTTCAGATCCTAAAATCTGATTCTCATTTTCTTGAATATGTTCAACCCTAAAGTCATTATTCCCACTTTCAATATCATCAAATTCATATCTGATGTCATAGTTAAAATTTTTCCACTCGAGTTTTCCTGTGAGGAATCCTTTGATTTCATCTTCTGTATATAAATGTGGCGATTTTGTTCCTGGCGAAAATGAAACAGATCCAATTTTACTAACATTTTCTCTTAGAAATTTATATAGATCAGAACTTGGATCATTAATTGCGGTCTTGTCTATATCTTCTGTAACTATCCCTAGTCCATAATAAAATTGGAAATGCTTACTTCCTTTTTCTACCTTTATTAACTGAATTTCTTTAGCTAATCTCCAAGATCTTACCAGACTCTCTACTTCAGAAAAGAACAACTCCTTGTTTCTTGATGATCCCATTGAAATGACATATTTAAGCATTCTTAATCTCTTTGATTGGATCTTCAAGTTCACCTGTAATTGAATTGGAAATTGTTAAGTCAGACCATTTGATAAGATTAAAGATTGCCTCATCTAAATATTCACCGCTACTGACCCTTATCTTATAGTGGCCAGCATCAAGTTTTTTATGGGCCAATTCAATCAGATCATATTCAAATTGGGTTTCCAGAGTCTTTGTTCCCAATATTTCTGATTCTGAGGATATTTCGGCTTTGAATCTTTCCTCAAATCCATACAATTTTATTTTTGGGGGGTGATCGATTATCCAAGCATTTTGCTCAGGGATCATCAGACCACCTATTAAGTTTATGCTTGAGAACTGTAATAAACCAGGCTTGATCCTGTTGAAAAGGTCTTGAGCTTCTGGATGAGGTATTACACCATCCCAACAGTTTTTCAGAACCATACATTGATGATATTCAGTCCATTTGGAGCCATTTCTTCCTTCACATATTATTGGATCTCCATTCCAATTAATCAGGCCCTGTTCCTTAAACATGACCATTTCATCATGGAGAATGCCTTCCTTTCCATTTATGAGAATCAACATTTTTGTTCCCAAGGAATCATCGAAATCATGCCAAGTACCAAAGCGATTACCTGGATCATTTGAATTTTTTGTGAGAACCCAAAACTCTTTACTTCTCAATATGATCTTTTCTAAATTACTATTTAAAATTTCATACTCTATGTCTTCAACAAAGAAAGGGTCAACTTCTCCTATTTCTTCATAAAAGCCCCTTATTGAGGGCTTTAATTTTTTTTGATTACCATTTTCATCCTGGAAGCATGTCATCACTTCTTTATATCCCCTTGGTTTTCTTGGAAGTATCTTATAAGAAACTCTTTCGGAATCTTCATCGATATTTCTTAAAAGCCCACATTTAATGTTTTTGGGAATGCTTACTTTCTTAGTGAAACTTTTCTGATCTGCATGAAGATTATCCCAATCAATATTTTCATATAGATCAAATACACATGAGTAAAATTCGGAGCTTCTGACAATGTCTTCACTCAGAAAGCCATCTAGTAAGTGTTTTCTTTTAATCTCTCGCCAGTGATTCAGAATCCAAGATTTAAGTCCATTTTCATCTAAATTCTTTGAGATTTTTTTAGCACTAAAATTTTGCTGAAATAATTTCAGCAAATAAATTAGGTCTCCATCACGGAGAAGTGATTGGCTAATAGGCAGTGCTGTATATTTCCATGCGCCAAGACCTTTTTTTGCAGTTTTAATCCAACCATTTTTGGATAAATACTCGTTCCAGTGATTCCAAAGGATATCTTCGTCACCGGTGGCGAGACCCGGGGGTCCTCCATCAATATCATCATTTATTAATAACTTTGATAATCGTCTAAAATAGGCCATTTCACTGGCTTCTTCATCATCAATCATTCTATGAGATGCAAGGACCATGGCAGAGAGAAGGCCGACATATTCTGGTGAGCCCTGATTTAATATTTGATTTGTATTGATGTAAACCGTTTCACCTATTGTAAATTCTTCTCTAATGGCTTGCTCAAAGTCATTGATGCAATCATTTTCATCTAGCCCGATGTAATTGATTCCAATATCAATTACTTTGGAGTCATTGAGCGATAAAAATACTGGCCTTCCTTTTGGTATTGATGAGGTGAAATACTCTAATATCGATTGATTCCAAACATTGTATTCAGCCATAATGATTTAGGAGTGTTTTTTTTGAAAAATAGTCATTATTATTTTTACCTAATTATTTCTTCTTAATAAAGCAAATAATCACATTATGAATAATGAAACAAAAAATCTTTGCAGAATATTTTATCTGGTTGCACTTGCAGACAATAAGCTGTTAGCAAATGAGTTCGATAAACTCAATGAACAAATGGAATCTGTTATTTCAAATATGACAGAGGACATCGCTTATGATGAATCAATTCTTGCTGAAACAATAAAGGATCTCAATTCAAAAGCTTTAATAGTGTCTCCCAATGGAAATATAGAAAATATAATTGAGTACTTCTTAATCAGTTCTGCAGAATCCATTCAAGAACACTCTCTTAGGGAAACAATCATTAATCAATGTTTCACAATTGCGCTCGCAGACAATGAGCTTGCCTTTGAAGAGTCGCAATTTATCAAGAAGCTTGCCACTCTATGGGGGCTTTCAGATTTATATGATTCGTCATTGAGACTTTCTGGCATCATAAATTAATCAATAAAAAATGAAAGTTATCCCGAGCACTATTTTCATAGATCAAGGAGGCTCGAGAAGAAGAATCAACAGTGGTGAACGCAAGGTTTTTGATGAGTTGCAAGAAATTAATTTTGGAAATTTAAATGACGTTGCCCTGCATTCATTTAATATAACCGATGCTATATATCAAAGATGGTGTGAAACTGATTTTGTTTTAATATCAAAATTTGGATTATTACTTATTGAGGTTAAGTCAGGACCTATTTCATGTAAGGGCGGGATCTGGAAATATAGCAATAAGAAAACCCGAAATTCTCCAGCAACTCAAGCGAAGAATGCCTTTTTCTTTTTGGAAGAAAATTACTTAAAAAAAGATGTGATCATAGAAAATGCTTTAGAAGATATTCCAACAGGTTTTTGTTGCGTTTTCACGGATGTAAGCAGACTTGTAGGTGAAGAGGATTCTCCGCTTCCAGAACAGGGTGACGAGATTACGTGCTATAGGGATGAGTTCAGAAGTGAAAATGGTCTGAAAAATTTTATTCTAAGGGTCAGCGAGCACTATAAATCAACACTTATTGAACAAGGAAGGAATCCTAGGGAGATGACAAAAGATCACATTGAGACTGTCAAAAAGAGGCTGCGTCCTGAGTTTGATCAGGGAGTTAGCCTCGAAGTATCTTTGAATGATAATGAACAGAGAATGCAAAGCTTAACAGAGGAACAATATGAAAAAATTGATTTCATAGAAGATGCGCCTAGAGTCATGATTCATGGCGGTGCAGGAACAGGCAAGACAACACTGGCTCTATACTCGTGTCGCCAGGAGGCCGCTAAAAAGAGAAAAACTTTGTTTTTATCATCGAGCCCGACTTTTATTGGGTTTATTAAGAATAATACAAAAAACGATGATTTTGATGTTCATTCGATTGATGAGTTGGTAAAGCTAAATCAGAAACATATTAAATATGATTCTTTGATTATGGATGAAGGTCAGGATCTTTGCAGAATGAATGACCTTGATTTGATGGACCAAATACTTTCTGGCGGCTTGGAGGGTGGAAGATGGAGATGGTTTGGTGATCCCAATAATCAGATTTCCCATGCAGTAGAATTTGATGATGATGCTTATAATTTGCTGGCTTCACAATCTCATAAATCTACATTGAAATATAATGTAAGAAATACTCCTCCAATCATTAATTGGATTGAACTTTATACAAAAGCAGATATGGGCAGTTCCGAGAAATATCAAGGAAATGGATTGCCTCATCCTCAAATTGGTTCATCCCCTTCAATAAAAGATACATACAAAGATGCAAAAAAAGCTCTTTTGACATGGATAGAAGCTGGCGCAGGATTAGATGATATAGCAATACTTGTTCCTCACGAGAGCTTTATTGCTTCAGCAAAATCAATATGTCTAGACTTGGGAATGAGACATAAGTCATTGGACTTAAATTCATATAAATTGAGTCAGTCAGGATTTTTGATTGTTTCAACTTTTGAGAATTTTAAAGGACTAGAAAGACAGTGTGTATGCATCTTAGGATTGGATGAGTATTTAAAACAAAAAGAAAAAAACAACGACGAATTTAGAAGGCAGATTTATTTGTCTGCCTCAAGAGCAAATTATCAAATTTATATTGCAGCAAGTAAGGATTTGCTTCTTTACCTGACAGAGATTAACAAATATGCTGAAAACTAAGGTTTATGTCGGATATTAGATACAAGATTATTGAATCTATTCATTCTAACTTGATTGGCCCTCAAGGTGGAGAAGGTGAGGTAGTCATTGGCAGAGCGCCCTTGCTCAATTACATCTCAGGTAAGCTATATGCCGAGGGCACAGAGACAAATGACACCACTAATCATGACGATAATGATGGCTCGAATGATGCAGGCTCAAATGAGGGAGATTCGATAAATTCATCTGGAGATGAACCTCTCAGTGATACCTTTCAGTCACTGCCAAGCAGCGCTGGTATAAGCTTTTGCATAAAAAATGATACAAATATTGAAATAGAAGCTTCATGCGGTATCTACGAGCCTTTAGAAGAAGAGGATGATGAGGGCGAGAAACAAGAGTCTGATGAAAATAATCAAGGTGATAAACAAAAGGCTAAATCAAAACATAGGCGACTGCCATATAAGGATCGCATTCTGATTGACAGAAATAAAAAAAATAACCCACTCCCATGTTTTGATGAAAGAGCAGAATTATTATTTAAAATTACGCCACTTGATGAGCAAAGCAATATCGTGACAGTTACATTGCGAAATAGTCAAATCAAGGATTTAGCAAACATTTTGGAAACAACACTTTTTCAGATTGAACTAAAAATAACGTCTATCGATAATATGATTGAACCATACCCAACATCGAATAATTCTCATTTAAATGAAGAAGAGCTTGAGATGCAATTGAGATATATCCACGATAGACCTTATGCCAGAGGCTGGAATGTTTCGGTGGACTGGGATCTAAAGAATGGAAGCGAAGGAGCCCAATCAGTCCAAATCGCTTACTTTCCAAAGGAGTTTGTTCATCGAATGTTATTCGAGATCCCCTCAGTTGATTCAGAAATATTTGAGGATGACCATATTTTCAATCTTGCATATCTTTCTAATGAGGATAGTGATAAATCAGATGTCATTGAGGCATTAAATAATTTTGCAAATTTTTTTGAAAAATGGATTAAGAATCTTCAACCTACAGATGAGATGTGTGATACCAGTGAGAGTATTATCAAAAAGATTAATACATCACTGAAACGAATTAGATCTGGAATTAATGCACTGGAAGATGATTTGGTATATTCATGCTTTCAGTTGGCTAATTATTCAATGCTGATCCAGATGGCACATTTCAATGAGAATGGTGAACAAGTATTCGATTTAGAGCAAGGCAGATCTCTCGAAAATCTTGATTATAAAACATACAAGCAATTCAATTGGAGACCATTCCAGCTGGCTTATTTTTTGCTCACTCTAGAATCTGTAATTGATGAGGAAAATGAGGATAGAAATGTTGTAGATCTAATTTGGTTCCAAACTGGTGGCGGCAAAACAGAGGCATATTTGCTTGTTGCTGCTTTTGAAATGATTCATAGAAGAATTAAGTTTGGGGAAAAAGGATTAGGAACGGCTATCATAAATAGATACACGCTTCGATTCTTGACCACTGATCAGTTTACGAGAACTGCCAGACTAATCTGCGCTTTAGAGCGAATAAGGAGAGATCCTGACATAGAAACAAAGCTCAAAGATAGACTGCTTAATGAACCGTTCACACTGGGTTTATGGGTAGGGAAATCAGTCACTCCAAACAAGCTTGATCGAGATATTCAGAATGATGATGACTTGAGCGCAAGAGGAAGACTTCAAAACATGAAAGAGAATATTGGGAATCCAGAAAGATTTTTAAATTACTTTCAAATTGAATCTTGCCCATCCTGTGCTACAAAACTCTATCCAGCCAGCCAAATGATAAATGATGATGGTGAAGTCAATGAATTGTATTGGGGCTTAAGGTACGAGAATAATAGATTTATGATGTTCTGCCCAAATGATGGCTGCCTCTTTAATGATACTCAATCCGGAGGCTTGCCATTGCTAGTTATTGACGATCAGATTTATGAGCAACCTCCCACATTTCTTATGGGCACCATTGATAAATTTGCGAATCTAGCCTGGGAAAAACGATCAAAAAAAATAGTAACAGGCAATGCAACAGTTATGCCACCATCGCTTATAATTCAGGATGAATTACATCTGATCACAGGAAGTTTAGGAACACTCGCAGCAATCTATGAATCATCCATCGATACGATTGCAAACCTTACCGGCAGTAAGCCCAAATATATTGCTGCAACAGCCACAATTAAAAACTCAACCCAGCAGTGCAGAAGAATTTTTGCAAGGAAATGCAAGATTTTTCCATCTCCTGGTTTATCAATGAATGATTCATTTTTTTCAATAATTGATCAGAGCGAAAATACAGCAAGAATGTATTTAGGTTTGATGGGCAGCATGCCAGGCACTGTAAATTCCTTCAAAACCATGGCAGCTATGCTGCAAGTGATTAACGAAATTGATTTGTCTGATGAAGAGAAAAATGCTTTTTGGACTCTATTGACATATCACAACTCAATAAGAGAGTTGGGTAGAACAATCAGCACATATGGTGATGAAATACCCGCACAAATGAAAAATTATGCTAGCACTCAAGACAAAATTAGGAAACTGAAAGGAGAATTATACGAGGTGAGCTCAAAAGCTGTGAAATCTATTTCTGATGCTCGAGCTGCACTCCTTAAAGAATACGAACCAAATAATAACAATGCTTATGACTTTGTACCTTGCACGAATATGATATCAGTGGGCATAGACATTCAGAGACTGTCATATATGTTTGTGAATGGGCATCCAAAAATGAATTCAGAGTATATTCAGGCAACAAGTAGAGTTGGGAGAGGAAAAATACCAGGTTTGGTGATTACCAATTATTCTGCTTTTAAACCAAGAGACCGATCATTTTTTGAACAATTCAAAACTTTTCATCAGACGATTCATCGTGAGGTCGAGCCCACAACTGTTACACCTGGTTCTGTCAATGCTATGAAAAAGGCTCTCCATGCAGCCTTGATTATCGCTGTTAGATTTGGAGGAGGCGATAGATTTCTTGAGGATAGTGATGCAATTAACTTTGATGTCAACCATCCTGTGGAAGTCATTGATGCTTTAAAAGATAGACTTTCCTCATCCTATGAAGAGCATGAGGACGAAAAAGATCAATTAGTGATTGAGCTTGATTCCATCATCGAAAAATGGATCAGTTGGTGTGAAGAGTATAGAAATAAGAATCAGAATCTGACCTACAGACATGACAGCAGGCAAACAGGAGCCTTAATTTATGATGTCGGAAAGAAAGGTAAAAAGATTGGTTGGGCAACATTACGATCAATGAGGCATGTGGATCAAGAAGTAGAACTGAATGACGGAAACTATGGCAATCAAGATACGTAAATCAGCAATACTTCATCCATACAGCGTTGGTTCAATTCTCGAGAGTGAGGGAAAGAGTTTCGTCGTAAAACCAATTGGAAAGTGGAATCAAGGAAATATGGAAAACATCATGATTCCCAGCTTCAAAAATAGAATTGCTGGCATCAAAGAAATCCTAACACCCAAAGTTGATACTAGTGGTGAAAGTAAATTCGAATTACCAGTCAGAAGGTTTCCACAATGGCATTTTTGTTCCAATGAGTCTTGCAGGAAGATGTATTATTTGCAAAGCGCACAGGATAAAGCTCAATGCACCAGCTCTCGTTGTGAAAATAAAGAACTAACTCCAATGAGATGGGTGCAGGTCTGTGAGAATGGACATATGAGTGATATAAGGTGGGAGTATTGGTGTCATCGTTTTTCTGATTCCAATCAAAGATGCAGTTCTTTTAATAGCAAAACATTAAAGTTTGTAACCAAGCCCGGCGGAGACTTTGAAGACATGGAAATTCAATGCACAGAGTGTAATGCCAAAACCAATTTGAACTTCATTCGATCAGAAAAACCACTTTGCAATGGAAGGCACGCATTTCATCCGTCACAACAAGAGGATTGCTTGACATCTGAAAATAAAAAGATAACAGCTAAGTTTGAACCAAGAGGAAGCGCGGCACTACACTATCCAAAATTTATCTCTGGACTTGATCTGTCTGTAAATGAAGTAGAAATGAGTATTAGAGACTTAGATCAATATAAATGGTCTCTTGATGCATTCCGACTCAATTCTTCAGATCTTGAGCAAGATGAAGGTGCAAAACGCATGATACAACAAATCGCAAATGCTCATGGCCTTGATATTGATGCCTCATGGGAGATTTTCTTGGAGGATATCAGAAGCAACGAGGATGATGATGAAAACTATGTTACTGATTACAATATTGAATCTTTACAAAAAGAGCTCTTATATCAGGAGTTTGATTTACTGAGTAAATCGTCCGATGTAAAACAAAAAGATTTGTTTTTAACGCTTGAAAATATACCTCCAAATTCACCAATAAAGAAGTATGTTGATAGAGTATTAAGGGTTCAGCGAGTGGCTGAAGTGAGAGCAGTTCTTGGTTTTACAAGAGTTAGGCCTGAAGGTAAACAGATAGATGTTGATATTCATGATAAAAGGGATTGGCTTCCAGGAATTAAAGTTTTTGGTGAAGGTATATTTGTTCAGCTTAATGGCTCAGAAGTTAGAGCTTGGCTTGAGAGGGAGGCAACATCATTAAAACAGCGCATCAATAGTATTAAGTTAATTTATCAGGATTATCCAGTTGGGCAAACAATGAATTCCTCACCTGATCCAGCTTTCATTCTTTTGCATACATTTTCACATCAGCTGATATCCGAAATGGCTTTTTATTCTGGGTATTCTGCAAACTCAATGAAAGAAAGAATTTATTCATATCCTGAAGCAGATCATTATGGAGTTTTAATTTACACGGCTGATAGTGATTCAGAAGGCTCATTGGGAGGGCTTCAAGAGCTAGGAAAAATAAATAATTTTGAGAAAGTATTTTATCGTTCAATAGAAAAAAGTAGATGGTGCTCTAATGATCCTGTTTGCAGAGAAAGTAATGGCCTTGGTGTTCAGGCACTCAATCGTGCAGCATGTCATGCATGCAGCTTAATTCCTGAGACTTCATGTGTTTACAATAATACCCTTCTTGATCGGGTTTTAATGAGTGGCGATGCAGATAATCATGCGGGTGAATTGAAAGGATTCTTCTCTGAAATAGGCATAATTAATGGCAATCTTTAATATACATGAAGCAAATCTTGATTCGGAGCAAGAAGATATTCTAGACTCACTTTCATCAAGCAATGAAGTCAATCTTGTGTCAGGTCCACCTGGGTGTGGCAAAACCTTGTTAGCCTTTCATTTGTATAAAAAGGTACACCAAAACTATAATGCTGATAATGACTTTGAAGAAGCAGAGCACCTCCCTCTGGCTTCACTGATCATGCATAACAGGGTTCTAAGGTCCTATATTAGAAAAGAGTTAGTATTAACCGCTTCTGATGAAGAAATTACTAATGTTGAAGTTATGCACTATTACGAGAATTTTCTTAGATTCCTGTGGAATGGTGCTTTTGGTAAATCTAACAAGAAGATTCCTACAGTAAAGGATCGAATCAATATCAATAATCAGAGATATTATTCTCGCATTGATACAAAGGCTTTTTTTCATGAAATATCATGCCTCACGAAACAAGAACAGAATTCATTCCACTTTGGTCATTTAATCATTGATGAAGGGCAAGATTTTCCGAGGGATTTCTTCTTTTTAATGAATGCTATTAGAAGTTTATGGCCAGAGAATCAGCCAGCTATAACTGTTTTTGCTGACGAGAATCAGATAATAAATGAACAAAATTCAACTATTGAAGAAATGCTTCAATCTCTTTCTATTGATGAGTCTAATCACAAAAAGCTTACAAATAATTATAGAAATACAAAACAAATTTATAAGTTTGCCAGCCATTTTAAAACCACAGATCAAAAAACAAATAAGCCTTCACGCGAAGGCCAGATACCAAAGGTTATTCTAAAAGATTCAGAAAATGATATTCCTGAATACATACTTCAATTAACTAAAGAAAATAAAAACAAGAGTTTCTTGCTTGTTATTGGCTCAAGAGCTGGAAGGAAAAGTTTTAACTCAATATTGAGCAGAGTCAAAACCATGCTTCAAACATCACGATCTGAAGTTCATATCGATGGTTACCGATCTTTAAAATTTAATGAAAGTTACAATGGAGCCATTGTTGTTCATGAGGACGATCTTCATTTTGATGAAGGGAATATTGTTCAAGTTTACGATGCCTCATCCAAGGGGATTGAGGCTGATATAGTTATTTATGTTGGCCCAGAATTTCATGATTGTTCAAATGATGAAATTCAAGTTAAGCAAAAGCTTTATGTTACTTCAACACGGGCCAAGGAGCAGCTTCACATTATTATTACTGGAAATAAGGAGGACGAAAAAATCAAAGCTTTCTTAAATTTATTACCCAAAGAAAAGGGTATTTTTCAAATACATGCTTAAATCAAGTTTGAATAGCTAGCCTTATATGATTGAAGAGACACTTGAGTTCAAAGAAGCTGAAGCTTTTTTTAAGCTTCACAATATTGAAGCTACTTTCTTAAAACCAACTGAAACAGCTTTAAAGAAAAGCATCATTGATGCCATTAAACCAGTGAGGTCTTTTTTCAAGAAACATAGATTTCATGACTATGGGAATCAATTACAAGGACAAAACAATAAAATTGCTAAAAAAGGCTTTTTTATAAATAAAGAGAATGTACAGACACCTGTTACTCTTTACAGACCTAATACCAAAAGAGGTGATCCAAGAATTTGGTTCACAGGTTTAAAGAATTACATCCAGCCAGGAGATCTATTAGCTCTCTTTTTAATAGAAGACACCCTCTATATTTTGAATTGTTCTGATATTTCTATTTTTAATGGATTTACTCAAAACAAAAAATATCTAAATAATTTAGATGATGCCTATCAAACGCCGGCGGCATTAGATGAATTATTAGAAAAAATGCATGACATTTACCATATGGGCTTTGTTGATCGTTGGGGTACAAAAGGTCCAAAGGCAGTCGGTTGGACTCTAGAATATCTGCTGGGCTTAAAGCCTAATTCCTCTAAGAATCCTGACTATAAAGGGATTGAACTAAAATCTCATAGGTCAAAAAGCAAAACTAGATATAACCTATTTGCCTGTGCACCAAATTGGAAAATAAGTAGGTTAAAAAAGACTCTGGATATACTTGATGAAAGAGGAAGGTATTCAGAAGAAGATCAAAGGATTAGCCTTTATGTTTCATTAGATACAACCCGTTACAATACTTATGATCTGAAACTTGAGACAGACTTTGAAGGAGGTTTACTTCATCAAGTATCTAAAAATGGAAATATAAAAGAATTTGATACTTCGTGGTTAGTAGATGATCTTATTGAAAGATTAAACACCAAACACCCAAATACACTATGGGTAACAGTAGACAATAAAAAAGATAATGAAATGGAATCTTTCCATTATTTATCTGGAGTTTTTACCTCTCAACCTGATCAAGAAATGTTTAAGTTAATGCTCGAAGAAGGCTTAATAGAACTAGATTACACGATGCACATAAAAGAGGATGGAGGACCAAGAGATCATGGTTATCTTTTTAAAATATTTCCTGAAAATTTAGATAGCCTATTTGCCTTTAAAAAAGAATATGATTTTAAAGATTTACTTAAGTAATTGTACGAAGTGCAAACCTACCTCTTCAGCAAGCTTCACTGGTACCGCATTTCCTATTTGAGTATATTTAGGTACTTCTCTTTCAAATATATTCTCCCGAGGATTTCCTGCTCTTCTTATACCACCAGTAGTTCTCTTGCCTGCAAATTTATACCAGTCTGGAAAGGTTTGAAGTCTTGCCCATTCTCTAACAGTCAATGATCTTGCTTGAGAGAAATGCACAAAGTCATCAGGAAGAGATGTCGCAGTAATTGTAGGACCTTTGTCATCCCATTTTTTAGGTAGGAGTCTTTGAGCAAACTTCTTTGTTTTTAGATGCTCTGGAATTTCACCTTTATTGCTAATCATATAACTAAATTTTTCCCTGATTCTTTCAGAATGATTGCTATATTCATGTTCAGTTAATTTATCACCTTTTAGACTGACTCTATTTGACCTAAATTCCTTTCTAATATTTTCTTGCCATGGGTTATTTGGTTTTGAAGGATATTTTTTGGTTTCTCCTCCATACTCAAATTTTTTATCGACAAGATCAGACAGCACATCTATAAGATGAGGATAATCATATGTAGGTTCTGGGAGAAATCCATTTATCAAAGCATCATCACTTTCTTGAACTTTGGGAGATAAATTATTTCGAATGCCAATTATCAATACTCTTGGTCTGTTTTGGGGTACACCATAATTTTTTGCATGAACTAAGCTATATTTTACCTTATAACCTTTTAGGATATTGAATGTATTAAACACATCCTCAAAGATCTCTCCTTTTATCCCATTCTTAGTCCATCTAGATGTTAGCAGGCCTTGAACATTTTCAAATAGGAAGATTTTTGGTTGCATCTTGTGAATAAAATAAGCCATATCCTGATAAAGATGGTTTGAGGGGAGTTGTTTTTTGTCCACAGAATACGATCTTCTTATTCCAATGCCAGAGTATCCTTGACATGGCGGACCACCACAAATGAGATCAACTTTACTGCTTCCAAATTCGTTTCTGAGATTGCGCTTCAGTGATCTAAAAAATCTCTCATTAATGCAATCTTTTATATCAAAAGAATGGAATTTTGGATTTCTAAGAAATGGATATTCTTTCTCTCTATTTAATAAGTAAGTTTCTAATGCATCTTTATTTAATTCGTTAACATATACAGGAGAGAATCCTGCCTGTTCTAAACCGAGAGAGAGCCCACCACACCCAGCGAAAAGATCAATAAACTTTAATTTATTAAGCATTTTTTATTCTGTTGACAAAATAACACCTTTGTCAGGTGATATTCTCCCTTTTACCATCTCAGAAAATTTAGCTCTGATTTTACTAAAACCCAAGTCTCTATGGATTTTCATCCAACCGTCACTATGAATCTGAAATTCCTTCAAACTCATGCCAATTCTTTTTTGTACTTCACCAGCACCCCATTCTTCAGTTCTCTTTTGAGCTTGTGTTGGAGCAAAGAAGAAAGTGGGTTTGGCACCAGGAAATTGACTCATGTCTCCCTCTAGATTGTCGAGATGTGTAGCACCGACCTTGCACGAATATTTCACATGATCGCCGAAGTGTTCATGAAGATCTTTCATC
>PBHR01000043.1 GCA_002720275.1 Methanobacteriota archaeon | reverse complement strand
TGGAGAACATGGAGACCACGATGGAGAACATGGAGACCACGATGGAGAACATGGAGACCACGATGGAGAACATGGAGACCACGATGGACATGAAGAAATGGTTTGTTATGATCTTGAAAACCATGATGTAGAACCAATTGACAATCAAGAAGATTGTGAAGATGCTGGATTTATGTGGGTACCAAATCAACATGGTGATCATGATGACCATGGAGACCACGATGGACACATGATTGTTACTTTAGATGGTGTTGTATTAGGAGAACCTACTTTCGAGTGGCAATGGATAGATGGATTAGTTGGTCCAGTAGATGGTTCTGATGATATTCCAGTAATTTTCAGATCTGGAATGGTTTGGGAACTTTCACTAGAAGATTGGGCTACTGCAGAATCACACACAGTTAATCTAGAAAATTCAGTAGGTCCTCTTGTTGGAGGATGTCAAGATGATGGATATAGATATGGAGGAATGGGTCATGGAACCTTTGCTGTTTATGATAGTTGGTCATGGAGCCCGGAATCACCTGAAATGATTGGTGATGGCTGGGAAGATGCACCACAAGCAGATGGCGACTGGGGCTGGGCTGCTCCTTTCAATTGTGCTGATCAAGGGGAGTTACATTCACTTTCAGTCACATTTTCTAAGACTATTAGAGATTATAATGCTGATAATTTAGAAGCTGTTGAAGAAGGTCCTCAAAATGATTGGGAACAAGATGTTGCAGACAATTTAGCACCTGAATGTCATTTATTTGCTACATTGAATGCAAATGATGCTAACGAGCCAGGAGTCCCAGCAGATTGGGATAACCTAGGTGAAGAAATTGTTGAAGAATTTACTGCACCAACAGGTGATAAAACAATTGAATTAGTTGAGGGAACATATTTCCTAAGCGTACATTGTTATGATCCTGATGGAGATATGGTCTGGGCTGAAGTTTCTGCAGTTGGTCAAACAGTATCATTCTTAGAAGAAGCAGAAGGTCATGTATCTAGAGAGTTCACTTTAATTGCTGGAATGCCTGATATTGTAGTTCAATACAGTTGGGATTCAACAGGTGGACAAGCAGGATCAGGTACAATTACAGTACAAGTTGTTTCTGCAGACCCAGTTGATGATGATAATACAGTTGTTGATGAAAACACTACAGCACCAATCAATGATGATGGTACTTGTCCAGCAGGAATGGTACCTAATGCTGCAGGCACAGAATGTGTAATGCCAGCACCAGATAATGTTGGAGATATCATTGATGATGTAGCAGCTGATGAAGGTGGATCTATACCAGGATTTACATCCACATTAAGCATAATTTCAATGCTTGGTGCAGTATTAGTGCTATCTAGAAGAAAACAAGACTAAGTAGATTAGTTCTTGATTACGGTCACCTGCCTCAGAATTTCTGGGGCAGGTGGCGATACACATTTTCTAAGTCATTGGTAAGTTTGAATAACGGAGTTCAAGTGGACTGTTTATCGAGGCTTAATATGGTGGAAATTTTAGTATTGATTAAACAAGTACCTGACACAAATGCAAGGATTGAGATAAAGGATGGAAAGGCAGATTTGTCTATGGTTAAGTGGATTACTAGCCCTTATGATGAGTATGCTTTAGAAGTTGCATTACAACATAAGGAAGCAGTTGGAGGAAATGTAACAGCGTTAACTTTAGGTCCAGCCAGATGTGATAAAATTCTTAAAGATGCAAAAGCATTAGGTGTTGATAATATTGCAAGAATAGATGTTCCAGAAGGCTATTTAGATAGTTTTTCTGTACAATCAATGTTAGCAGAAGCGTGTAGTTCATTAGGTGCAGAAATAATCTATTGTGGAAAAGCAGCAGCAGATACTAATGCAGGATCTACGGGACCTGGTGTGGCTGAAAAATTAGGTTGGCCATCTGTAGCTAATATTACAAATATTATTTTTGGAGACTCATCATTAGAATTAATGCAACCATCTTTTGAAGGTCAAGCGAAAATAGGAGTTAATTTACCAGCAGTAATTACATGCGATAAAGGGATGGGTGAACCCCGAAGGGCTAATGTAAAAGGTATAATGATGGCTAAGAGGGCAAATGTGGATCTGATTGGAGTTGAAACTGTAGGTGGCAATACTTCTGTTGTTGGCCATGCGTCACCTCCAGATAAACCGCCAGGGAAATCCTTTGATGGATCTGAGCATGTTTCAACAGTTGTAAAGCTTCTAAGAGATGAAGCAAATGTGATTTGAGGTGGAAAAATGAGTGAAATAATAATTTTAGCAGAAGTAATAAACAATACATTGAAAGAATCTACAGCAGAAATAGTTACTGCAGCATTATCTTTGGGTGAGAATCCAATATTAATTGTTCCAGGTACATCTCCAGATTCAGCAGCAAGTATGGCTGCAACATATGAAGGAGTTGGTAGTGTTATAGCATTGCAAGATGATTGCTTTTCAACTTTTGATTCAGCAGCATGGTGTGAAGCAATAGCATCTGTTGCACCGCCAGGTCATCTTTTGACATCATCATCATCAATGGGCAAGGAATTAGCAGCAAGATTAGCAGTTTCGAGAAATTCTACTATAATACAGGACGTAATCAAGATAGAAGGAAGTAATATTACTCATCCTATTTATTCAGGAAAAGCCCATGAAACAGTTTCACTGAATGGTCCATCTGTGATGACAATCCGCTCTAATGTTTTCAAACAATCTGGAAATGGCGGTTCAGCATCTATATCAAATGTAAATACATCTTCAAACTTAAGAACAAGCCTGAAAGAGATGGTTGCAAAAGCAAGTGAAAGGCTTGATGTTTCTGAAGCTGACATAATTATTTCAGGAGGCAGGGGTATGGGTTCTCCAAATAATTTTGATAAATTATACAGTATTGCTGACAAATTAGGCGCAGCAGTAGGTGCAAGTAGAGCAGCAGTTGACACGTGGGAAGAAATACCACATAGTATGCAAGTTGGTCAAACAGGTAAAACTGTAAATCCTAGTTTGTATATCGCAGTAGGAATTTCAGGTGCTATTCAACATTTAGCAGGAATGAGGACAAGTAAATATATTGTAGCAATTAATAAAGATGGAACAGCACCTATTTTTAGGCATGCAGATTATGGAATAATCGCAACTTGGGAAGAAGCTCTTCCAATTCTTGAACAAGAATTAGGTACATTACTTGGATAATGTGATGATTAATGGCTGATGCATTATCGTTTGTAGAGGTTGGATCAGATTCGGAATCATGCGATGCAGTGGTAATTTGGTTGCATGGTTTGGGTGCAGATGGTCATGACTTTGCTCCTGTTGCAAGAATGTTATCTTCGCCAGGAAGGAGATATATTCTCCCACATGCACCTTCAATGCCAGTAACAATTAATGGTGGTATGTGGATGCCTGCATGGTATGATATTCTTTCTATGGATCCGGGTGCAAGAGATGCACCTCGAGAATCTGCTGATGATGTAATTCATTCAACTAAATTAGTAAACAAATTAATTGAAAATGAGATTAATAATGGTATTCCTGAAGAAAGAATTGTTATTGCAGGCTTTTCTCAAGGTGGGGCTCTAGCTTTGTATTTATCATTGCGTTCAGAATACAATCTTGCTGGTGTTGTCGCATTATCTTGCTATTTACCTGTTCGTGAAAGGTTTGAATCGGAATTAAAAAATACAAACATCCCTATTTTTCAAGCCCACGGTAGATTTGATATGGTTGTGCCTTATTATTCTGGACTTTATACACATGAATTATTAACCTCAAAATCTATTGAAATAAATTGGCATGAATACCAAATAGGTCATGAGGTATCCCCTCAAGAAATTTCAGATATTGGAAATTGGTTGAATGAGATTATTCCACCTTTATTTAATGATAATACTGACACTATCTGATGACATCGCCCCATCATCATCAGCAACTGTCAAAGTAAATCTATGATTTCCTTTTGGTAATCTTAATTTTAATTTAGGTCCAGAAGAAAGTGTTCTTCCATCTTCACTTGTCCAATTCCAAGTACGTATGTAACCATCAGGATCATGTGAGGAACTTCCATCTAGTATTACTGTGCAACTTCCATCCTCTCCGGATTGAAGAACTTGATCATTTCCAGCATTGCAAATCGGTGGCTGATTTCTTTTTTCATCTGATGATAAAAGATGCTCAATTAATGATTCTTCTTCAATTTCTTTTGTTTTTGGCTCCGAAGAAATATCTTCATTGAAAGCAGCCATCAAATCATCCATTGAAGTGTTTTTACCCAAATCATTTGTAGATTGATATTGATTAAAATCATCCCCTAGCAGTTCCTTTAAATCATCATCAGAATTATTATAAATGTCAGGGGATTCTTCTTCAATAACATTTTCTTCTTGGAATTCATCATCACTTTCTTCTTCCCAAATTGGGGTTGCATTAGGATTCAAAAGTACTAATTCAGAAGGGTTTGTGTAATCATTTCTGTCATTTCCAGCTAATGCAACAATTTTTTCATCTTGACTCATCTTTAAAAAATCAATAATGCCGCTATGTTCGTATTGCCAAAGAGGGTCATTATTTTCTTTACTTATTTTGAATAAATAAAACCACGAAGCAACTAATATGCCATTATTTATTGGCATTAATGATGTAATAGAATATTCTGATTTCCATATTAATTTTTTATTGAATTCTTCAATTAAAAACACTTCTCCTGAGAACAAACCAGCCCATATTAAACTATTTTTAACATTTAAAGAAACACATTTCGAATTGAATCCAACTTTACCGATTTTTTGTCCAAGAGGATTCCAAAATTCTAATTCGTTTTGTTCTCCATCATCAGGAATATCTAGTGATTCTTTACTAACTAATAAAATACCGTTTTGTGTGTATTTTGCTGTAATTATTCTTTCACCAACATTTGAATTAATTCCTCTTTTAAAAATTAAATTACATTTTCTATCTAAAACAAATAAATTACCCTCATCGTCCCAGCAAGAAATTGCAGAACCATTTTCATTAATTGTTAATCCTGTAAGTTCATATTCAGAAAATTGACTTAATAATTCCCCTTTTGTATTAATTAATCTTAATGTATTGGTTCCGTCAATTAAAGCAATTAAATCTCCTTTTCTTGTAGATTCCATTAATTCACATCCACCAGGACAAGAGATTTGCCAGATTTTTTGAAAAGTTGTTGAAAAACAAATTAAATTCCCTTCCTCTTGACCTACTACAAATAAATCTTCAGAAATAAACGATAATTTTTTACCATAACTATTCAGTTGAAATTCACTTTTTTCATTATTTTCTATTGTGAGAATGGACAAAAAACCGTTGTACGTGGACCATGTTACAAAACTCCCTTCAGTGTTTACGGCAAGACTTGATATCTCTGAATCTACAGATTCTTTACCGAGGGGGTGGATAATCAATGGCATTCGTTCTCGCCACTCAATGTATAATTAAACCTAAGAGCCTATCGATTATACTTTGTTATGAAGTCCAATCGGTTCATCTGAATTTATTGTATGTTTTTTGGTATTATCGTTTCGACTTTTTTCTAAAGAATCTAAATATTCAGCAGAAACATCACCTGTGACATATTCTCCGTTAAAACAAGAACTATCAAACTCTTGAGGTCCATTTTCCTCTTTTACGGCATCTATTAAATCATCTAATGATTGATAAAACAATTTGTCAACGCCAATACTTTTTGCTATTTCATCGATTGAATTTTCATTTGCAATAAATTCACTAACAGCCGGCATGTCTATCCCGTAAACATTTTGAAATCTAACTGGAGGTGCAGCAGAAGCAAAATAAACACTTTTTGCACCTGATTTTCTCGCCATTTCCACAATTTTTCTAGATGTGTTTCCTCTAACTATTGAATCATCAACCAAAAGAACTTTTTTTCCAGAAAATTCGTGATCTATTGTATTCAATTTTTTCCTTACAGAATCTCTTCTGATTGATTGACCTGGCATAATAAAAGTTCTACCTATGTAACGATTTTTAACCAAACCTTCTCTGTAATCAACACCTAGTTCTTTAGCTAGTTGTATTGCTGAAATCCTACCACTATCTGGAACAGGTATTACAACATCTATATCATGATCAGGCCATGATTTTTTTATTTTTTTAGCAAGCTTTGTTCCCATGTTCAATCTTGATTGATGCACTGAAATTCCATCAATAATTGAATCAGGCCTTGCGAAATAAACATATTCAAATATGCAAGGAGAAAATTTTGATTGTTCTGCACATTGCCTTTGGAAAATATTTCCCCCATTGTCAATGAAAACAACTTCACCAGGTGCAACATCAGAAATTGCTTCAAAACCAAGCGAACTTAATGCAACACTTTCTGAAGAAACTCCCCATGACCTTCCTCCATTATCTAATGTAGATCCATAAACTAGTGGTCTTATCCCATTAGGGTCTCTAAATGCAAATAAACCATATCCCGCAATTATTCCTACAACTGCATATCCACCAGAACATCGCCTGTGTACACCACTTACTGCATGAAATACATCATCAACATTAAGATATAAATCACCATCAATTTTTAACTTTCTTCTTTTTGCTAATTCATCAGCAAAAATATTTAGTAAAATTTCAGAATCTGAATTAGTATTTATGTGCCTTAAATCATTAAGGTATAATTCTTTAGCTAAATTTTCAGCATTTGTTAAATTACCATTGTGTGCGAGAGAGATTCCATATGGATGATTTACATATAGTGGCTGTGCTTCTGCTGCAGAAGAAGTACCTGCTGTAGGATATCTGACATGAGCAATACCCATATTTCCCTTTAAACTATGGATGTGTTCTTTTTGAAAAACATCTTTTACTAATCCATTATCCTTTCTTAAGTGTAAACGTTCATTTTCACATACTACAATTCCTGCTGCATCTTGCCCTCTGTGTTGTAAAACCAGCAAACCATCATAAAGTAAATTACTAACTAACCCTTTGTTTCTCAGGATGCCAAGAATACCACACATTCGAATGCCTCGTAACGCTACTATCACATAGGGCATTTATTCTTTTCAGAACCCCATTAATCTAAAAAATCAATTTTTTGCGCGGTGTGAACGCTTATTCCAACTGTATTTTCTCATTTTTGCAGAAGCTCCATATCCACATGAAGCACAAACACCTTTTGATTTATGGTATGAATGTCTTCCACATCTACGGCAACGTATGTGGGTGCTTTTTTGACGCTTACCCATTGAAGGAGTACCCTTACTCATATGACCACCTTGGAATTGATGCGACTAACCACCTGTATATGAGTATTTACAATTTTCAGGTTTAATATTTTTACAAACTTTTACCCATCCAAGGGCCTATCCTTTTGTATCCTAGTGTATTATACCATTCTCTCACACCAATTCCTGCAGTTACTAGAATTTTATTGGCACCCCAATGTTCTTTAGCAGTTTTTTCTGCAATTTTCATTAAATGACTACCAAGTCCTTTATGTTGAGTTGATTCTTTACCACTCTGTTCGCCAACCCCTACTGCAGTTCCAAATATTTTCACTTCTCTAATAATTACTGTATTTTCTGTAATTTCCTCTCTCCATATGTCTTTACTAGGCTTCCTCATTCTAAGAAATCCAGAAACAACACCTCCTGCTGGATCAGAAGATGACCAATTATGAATTTCATTTGTTATTGGGACACCTCCTAAAAAACCCTCAAAATCTTCTTCATTTTTGTGATATAATGGGGCTTCTTGACTGATAAATAATTCTTCACCTTCGGCAGCAGAATATTTACGAATAATGGTTCTAAATTCGCCTTCTTCTGGTTTGTTTTTTATTCTTCCAATTTCTCTATCTCTAATACACCCACTCCTTCTACCCTCTTTCTCAATAAGGCGGGTTGCCAATTGTCTTAGATTTCCAGCGGTTACTCCTGCAATAATTTCATGTGAAGGTATGTCTCTTTGAATTCTTTGAATTCTTAGCCAAGGTGGAGCTTTACACATGACATCTGCAATTAGATTTATTGCAGTGTCATTGTCCATAGCCTTAAATTCACCATTTTGCCATTTTTGGACTAATTGAGCACCTTTAACAACTAAGCAAGGATAAATTTTCAACATATCCGGTCTCCATTTTTCATTATGCATTAGTTCAATTAACATTTCATAATCTTTTTTAGAAGTTGAACCAGGTAAACCTGGCATCATGTGTAAATTCAATTTTAATCCTGCATCTCTACAACGCTTTCCAGCCCGGAAACCCGATGATACAGAATGACCTCTATGCACTTCTTTTAAGATCTTATCATCTAATGATTGAATGCCTAATTCAACTCTCGTAGTTCCATTTTCTAGCATCCAGTCAATTGCTATGGATGAACATTGATCAGGTCTAGTTTCAATAGTTAAACCAATAATTCTATTTGATGCGTTTTCATTAGATTTAAGTGATAATGGAAGTGTTTCACTAATATTCCCATTTGCAGCATCAAATGCTCCTTTGATGAAAGCTTCTCTATATTCTAAATCCCTTCCCGTAAATGTTCCACCCATAATTATCAAATCAATTTTTGATGCATCATGCCCTATTGCAGAATATTGACCAAGTCTGTCTAAAACTTGTGCTGAAGCCTCAAAACCATGCCTAGCGGCTCTTCTTGCTGCAGGTTCGTGACCAGTATATGATTGTGCAGTCCCAAACTCAGGACCTCCGGGACAGTATGTACAAGTTCCATGGGGGCATCCGTAAGGTGAAGTCATTATAGCAACAGGTGCCACTCCTGATAGGGTCCTTGTTGGTTTTCGGCGTAAAAATTTTCCAATTTTTAACTTTAAGTCATCATCAAGTATTGAAAATAATTGAGCATCACCAGGAGGCATTTTTAATTTGTGCTTTTTTGCAACTTTTCTTCTGATTATGTCTAATTGCTTTGCAGTGTTTGGAGGGTCATCTAATATTGAACATCGTAAATCATCTAACCATTCACTTAAGTCACCAGGTTCTAATCTAATTCCAGACATTTTACTCTTCCTCCAAATTAGATTCTTTGGAAATTAATATTCCAATTAGTAACACGAAAGCAAATGATAACAAAATAGTTAGTGATTCAAGAGTGCTGTTGAGTATTATCGCTACGGGTGTTTTTAATCCTTGAGGTTGTAAGTTTTCAATATTAAATAAATAGTATGTGACAACAAATAATATTGTAAAAATTGTAGTTAAAACAAGAGGAGTAATAATACTTGAAGATCTTGTAAAACAAAACCACCAAGAACATAATGTTGTAAAACCAATAACAAGTAGTATATTGGTGAAAAATGAATTGATAATTTGAATTGAGAAGCCATCATAATTTTCACCAATAAACAACCAAGAGATGTATAGGGTGAGGAACGGCAATAGAATAAAACCAGTAAATCTGTATAGTGATTTATTCATTTCAATCAACCCTTTGATTAGATTCAAGCCAATTTAAATCATCATTTAATTTTCCAATTAACATTTCCCTTTCATCTTCACTTAATTCATCATCTGTGGTCAGATCTTTTTCTAATGAATGTAGTGTTTGAATAATATAAAACCAAATTAAAATTCCAAAGATAATTCCTCCAGATGTCCCTATAATAATTCCACTAGTTTCAATGAACAAGGATCTTGACGCATTTGGAATACCTAAACTTTCTTCATTAAATAAAATCATTAATATGCCTAGAAGGATAAATAAAACTCGTGCTTTTATGTCTGATTGATAGTAAGAAATGGAAAAAAGAAAAACAGCAGAAAATATTTCTACACTTACAAACCATTTTAGCAGAAATTTATTATTGAATTGGGGGTTAAAAATCCAAATCAATATAATCCATGACAAACCTAGAATCATAAAAAATGTTTTAATTTTCAAATTATTTTTTGTATTTGGAAAATTAATTGTAATTAATATTGCCATAGTTAAAGATATTGATGGCCCGATTAAAAAAAGAATTAATTGTCCAAAATCGCTTGATGGCGATTCTGGAATTGTAAATGGCGATATAGTTACAAATATTAAACCAATAATGGCTAAAATAATGCCCATTTTTTGCATTTTTTCAGGATTTCTTGTAACTCTTAACATCATGCCTAATGCAAATATAGACATTGGAAACCAGAATAAATCAATAGGGCCTGGTTCCGATGCAAATGCGAACATGTACATAGGTCAAAGTTAAACATATTCAAATTGACGCTTGCATTATTGTTATGCAAACTGATAAAAATAAGTCCACGACATGCATATATACGTCTCGTTAGTGGGCAAGATGCTTGAGGTGTAATGATGGTTAAGATGCCAAGACAAATAAAACGGTATAGTCCGTCTTTAGGAAAGCATACTTTACATACAGTTGAGAGAATTAAAAAACGTCGAGCAAGTGAACTTAAATGGGGTCAAAGACGGTTTCGTAGAGTTACTGCAGGTTATCGTGGTTTCCCACGTCCAAAACCAGAAGGTCGTGAAAAACCAACAAAAAGAGTAAACATTCTTTTTAGATGCACTGAATCAGGCAAAGCGCATAATGCCCCTTGTCAAAGGGCAAAAAAATTTGAGTTGACAGATAATTAAGGTGATAATATTTCAAGTGGTTTTGTTAAGGTAAAATGTACAAATTGTGGGGATGAATCTACAATTTTTCAAAGAGCATCTACAATTATTCGTTGTAGTGTTTGTTCTGAAATTTTAGCTAAGCCTGCTGGAGGCAAAGCAATTTTAGTAGGTTGTAGTATTATAGAGGTTCTAGATTCAGCGTGAAAATAATGACTATCGATGACAATAAAGGCCCCGAAGAGGGTGAGTTAGTTGTTTGTACGGTAACTGAAGTCAAACAAAATGGGGCTTATGTGTCTATTAATGGTTATGATGATATAGCTGGTTTCATTTTCATTGGTGAAATAGCATCTGGTTGGGTAAAAAACATTCGTGGTTTTGTAAGGGATGGTCAAAGATTAGTATGTAAAGTAATTCGTAGGGGTAAAAAAGATAAAGATACATTTGAATTATCTCTAAAAAGTGTTTCAGAAGAAAGAAGAAGAGAAACATTACAATCTTGGAAAAATGAACAACGTGCGACTCAACTTCTCAAAGTTATTGGAGAAAAAGTAGGTTGGAAAGAGGAAGAAATTAGTGAATCAGAGATAGAATTGTCTTCTGCTTTTGGAACATTATATTCTGCTTTTGAAAGTGCAGCTCAGGATCCTAATGCTTTAGAGGAAGCAGGGTTTGATGGAGATTGGATTAAAGAATTTGTTGAAACTGCTGTAGCAAATATCATTCCTCCTTTTGTTGAAATACGTGGAACATGCAGTATTGAAATTGGAGGGCCAAAGGGTGTTGAAGCAATTAAAGAAGCACTTTCAAAAGCAGAATCTCATGCTGATTTAGAACAGGAGATTACTGTTAATTGTTATTATGATGGAGCACCTAAATATCGTCTTGAAATTAGAGCACCAGATTATAAGTTAGCAGAGTCAGTATGGTTAAAAGCAACAAAATCACTAATGACTAGTGTTAAAACTAATGAAGGAACTGCGGAAATTGAAAGAAATTGAGGAATTTTGATGGCTCGACAATTGATTCAAAAATGTAAGACTTGTGGTGCTTATTCTTATGAATTAATTTGTCCAATTTGTGGAGGTAATTCTCAAGCAGCAGCACCATTAAAATGGACCCCTGAAGACCCTCAAGCACATCGTAGAAGAAAGATGAATGAAGTCGAATCTGAAACATGGAATGACACTTTACCTTCACTTTCCGAAGAAGAATAATTTCTTCTCAATCAAGTTCTTGATTATGTTTCAATGCAATTGCTTAAGTCCTTCCAAAATTAGTCAATGTTTATGCATACGAATTTTGTATGGAATCGAGAGCATAATAAATTACCAGAACATCAGTATGTTTTGTTTGCATTACCTGGAGTTGGTAATGTTGGGAAATTGCTAATAGATTCACTAAATGATGCCTGTGATTCTGAAGAGATTTTGAAGTTACAACATCCCGATTTACCACCTCATGCAACAATGAAAAATGGTATTTTAACACCACCCCATTTATATTTAAATAAATTAAGACTTCCTAACAATCAAACCTTATTGACTTTGAGTGGAGAAATACAACCACTTGTGCCAAGAGGACAATATGAAATGGCAGAAGATATTTTAAATTTTTTAAGAGAACAGAACACTCAAAGATTAATTTTATTGGCAGGATTATCTAGTGATGCTGGATGTGAAAAAATACATGTTGTAGTTGCAGATCATGAGACTAAGAAAAAATTAAATGATGACGGGATTATAGTGTCTGAAAATCAACCTGAAGGTGGAGTGATTGGGATGTGTGGTTTATTGGGTTCCTTAGCACCATCGAGGGGTGTATCTTCAGTTACTGTAATCGCTGAAACATTTGGTACAAGTGTTGATACTGTCGCCGCAGAAAGGTTAAGGCTTTCTTTAATAAATTATTTTGGTTTTGAATTACCAATAACACTTGACAGAACTGAAGAATTAGCTAAAGAAATTATGGAAAATTATCCTGAAGGCCCTGGCGCTTTGATATCTAAAGAATTAATGATGCCTGATGATAGTTTTTACCAATGATTTATCCGCCAGAACCGACATCAATAATCTCTAATTCAATATCTGAATTAATTATGGATGTTTGCGGAATTATTTGATTATTGTTACAAACCAAAACCATTGAAGAATTAATGCCCGCTTTAATTAGGACTTCTTTAATGGAAATATTTTTCTCTGAATCTACAAATTGATTTGTTCCTTGGTATGTAATACTTATTCGCATTGGCTCACCCACTCCCAGCACGCTTATCTTCATTGTTTTTTTCGACTAATTATTGCAGAGGTCGCATAGCCTGGTATTGCGGTGGATTCGAAATCCACTGTCCCTTGGACTCGGGAGTTCAAATCTCTCCCTCTGCGCCTTAAATCTAAGAATTAATGTTTCGATTCAATTGTGTCCCTAAAGGGACACACCTATAGAGGTTAAGTTAAGTGGATGAACTGCGAAGGTATCACCCTGTTCAAGGAGTAGTTAGACTATGAAAACATTATTTGCTAATAAAAAACCTAAAAAAAGATTAATTTTAACATTTTTTTTAACTATACAAATGGTTCTAATGCCAGTGTCGGCTGGAATTTCTCCTTGGACAGGCCCTCCTACAATGGATGCTACAACAGGAAATGAGGAAACTGTAGATGGTTGGCAGGTTGCTTCAAATGCAACAATTCTTGATGGTTCTATTGATGTAAGTGAGGACGGCGGCTATTCTGGAGGTTATGGTGAAAGTTGGAATGCAGGTTCACCGGGCAATAATTTTACATCATCAGGAGTTCATGATGGTACAACAGGTTCACATTTTGATGATCTTCTCAGCCTTGCTCCCAACGGAAGCTTTGGAAATGTTGATACCTTGGATGATATAACTTATAATTTTGAATTTGGTTATTCACAATCTAACCCTGCAATTTGGAATGTAGGTGAATTAACTAATGTTACTGGTAATGTCAATGGAAATACAAGGGTTATGCCTTATGGGGAAATCCCAGCATCACCTTACTCGGGGTCTATTTCTGCAGGTACACTTATTGGAGCTCCTTTGGTTGGTGGCGTTGATTCTTGGTTACAACCTCCATCTGTCAATGTACCGAATCCAATAAATCAATTTACGGTAGAATTCGTACATTGGGATCATTTTGCTGAGGGCGATGGTGCATGGTTGGAATTTAGATTAGATAATGGTCCTTGGACTTGGATTGAACCTGATTCAGGTTACTTGAATTACAGTAATTCTTCTGCTCCAGTTCCTAATGGTGCTTTAGTTAATCAAAATGGTGAATTTGGATTATTTGGAAATACTTCAGGACCTGGATGGCATAATTCATTATTCACATTGGACAATCTTACTGGAATTTCACAAGCATCAGTAATTGAGTTTAGATTAAGAGTTTGGACAAGTGTTCACAGTGTTGGTAGGCCTGGAATTTTTATTGATGATCTGATTATTCAAAATATTGGAGGTTCTGTTGGTCATTGGCATCATGGATATTATGATGTTAATGGTGCTCCTGGATTTTATTCCGCTAGTGCCGATTCTGCTCTAGAAGTAGAGGTTGATTTAAGTGCGGCAACCGCACCAATTACTGCACAAATAACCGCTGAATGGGACCTTGAAGGGAGTGTTTGGGATAATTTCCTTGTTCAATCAAGTAGTGATGGAGTAACATGGACAGATATTACAAACGTTCCAAATACCTACGGAATACCTTACAACGGCTATACAGTAAATGGAGTAAATTATGGTGATGAATCTGGACAATTTTTGATTATGGACTTCACAATTCCAGCAACTTATGCCTCAGATCCAACAACATTTTTGAGATTAAAGGTAAAAACTGATGCGAGTGTAAATTATGGTGGAACATCAGATAGTCAAGAAGGATTGACAGTTGATAGGATTAAAGTTTTTGATACTAATTCTGTAACTCATTTTGATGATCATTTTAATACATCAACAACTGCAACTCATTATGCAACTGGTGGTGTAGATGATTGGTCCTACACTATGATTGGTGCTGGAGGACTTTATTTTTCAGATGGTTTTGAAAATTCTCCATCTGTACCATCATCAAGTTGGACTATGGCTAACCCAACGGGGCAAGATCTATTTGAATATGGAACTGTAGCAACATGTACAAATTGTATAAACCAACAATCACCTACTAGTGCATCAAGTACTCCATATGCATTCGCCACAGGATTGGACACCTCATACATTAGTGGTTCATTCACTCCTTTAGAGGCATTTGTTTATACACCAGAATACACAATTCCACTAGGTGCCTCAGCACGTATAGTATTTGATCAGTGGGTATGTACTTATTCAGGTTATGGTGGAGCAGCATTATTTATTTCAGATGACGGTGGAACTACTTGGGATCATTTTGATTCAGTAGATCCTATTACTGGTCAAGGTTGGTATCATGGAGCAAATATGTATACTGGTTATAGCCATGTTTTAACACCAGGAGGTCAAAGTTTAGATGTATGGTCTGGAGTTAATGGTCAAGGCTGTAATAATAATAATAACTGGGATTCAATGGTTGGTGATCTTACTTCCTTTGGTGGTTCAACTGTACAATTTAGATTCACATTTGTTTCAGTTTACAATTATAATTATGCTGGATGGTATGTAGATAATATTGGAGTAGAAGTAGATTATTTTGATTCACAAGGTGAGTGGATGACACCATTGATTCCAGTTGATGAGTTAGGTAATGGATTTGTAGACATTTACGGAGCTACACCAACAAGTACCAATATTACTGCGAATTTGTATGATTATGGAATGACTCCTATCGAAGGATTCATTGATAGAGAATTGCCGCTTAGTTTATCAGGGCTTGATTTAGATTCTTATTCTACTGGTGTTTATGTTGGATTAAATTTAGAAACGGATGATCCGTTTGTTTCTCCATTGATTGGAGATGTAGCCGTAGGTTCAACAAGGTACATGCTAGGTTTAGATCCTGAAGTAAATGGTTGGGAATTAGATCCTAGTTTAGATAATGATGATGGGAATATTACAAGTGCCACTGGGCAAGTAGGTACTATTTCTACAGACTTTGTACCTTCTACTAAACCTATTCAAGAAGTATATATTGATGGAGAAGGGTCAGGAGTTACGGTTTGGATAACTGATTCTCAGGGTAATCAATATGGTGGTTTGCCTCTACAATCAAGAATCTATTTACCACATCCATTGTCTGGATACGGAGTAGATATTGAAGTTGGTCCAGGAGATTGGATTGAAGACTTTATTGCAGAAGGTGAGTTTTGGGAACCTGCGTTTAATCCGGAAATAGATGCGGTAGACGATGGAACAACTGATTGGTCATTTAATTCGAATCCAAATTATGGTCATTTTGGCTGGCAAAATAGAATTGCTGGCGATGGTTTATCTGCTATTGCCGGAACAAATTCAGAAGAAATATTAGTAGGTTCAACATCTTCATCAGGTCCACCAGGTGTTGGGACAACTAGTTTAACTGTTAGTAATAATCTAATTTTAGATGGTTCACATTCCTATGATGTATTAACAATTGCAAATGGAGGTACAATTACTCCATCAATGTGTGGAACGTTAATGATTACTGCAAACGAAATTATTGTTCAAGCAGGCGGTGCAATCATTGGAGATTCAATTGTTTGGGACGGTCCAGGTGCTGGAGGTCATGAAACAACATCAGCTAATGGTGCAGGTAATGGTGCTGGAGGAGCAGGTCATGCTAGCGCCGGTCATAATGGAGCAGGAACTAATAGTCCAAGTAATGGAGGAATGATGTATGGTTCAGGAGTCGAGTGTGGATCTAGTGGAGGAAATGTAACTGCAAATAATCCTACAACCGGCGGAAGAGGTGGAACAACATTAATTTTAACTGCAGATACAATGACTGTTGAAGGTTCAATTAGCTCCAATGGGGAACATGCACAAGATGGACTAGTGGCACCTAGTGGAACAGGACCAGGAGGTCATGGTGCTGGAGGAGGTTCAGCAGGATCTATCATATTACAAGCAAATACCATTTCAATAGGAGCAACAGGTTCTGTATTAGCTAGAGGCGGTGATGGCGGTGATGGTGCTGATGGAACCCAAGGGCCTAATCCAGGGATTGGAATGTATGATGGCGGAAATGGTGGTGGAAGTGGATCTGGTGGATTCATCGAAATCCTTACCACTGCAAATGGTTTGACTAATAATGGATTAGTAAGTGTTGATGGAGGAACTAGTGGAACTGGTGGTGCTGCTTATGGTACTGGTACTGCAGGACTTGATGCAGGATTATCACAAGGAAGTAATGATGGTCTGATACAATACAACACATTTGCAGGTTTTGGCTCAGCTTCAAGTTCTACAACAATTTTAATTCCAACTAATTCAAGCGTATATGAGGGTGTAGTAACATTAATTGCAGATGCAGGATTATCATCAGATTTAGATTTGACAGTCGCTGGAATACAATATAGTAATATTCCATCAGGATGGGGAGTTGCGCATATTCCTTTAGATGCAAATATGATTGCTTCAATTAATGGGTTAAGCGCAACGCATATCGATCCTACTGGAAGAGAATGGTCAGAAGTTGAAATTGAATTTACTACATCTGGGGCTAGTTATGAAGTTCTTTTAGGTGGCGTAGCAATTGGATATCACCTTACAGAGACCGTTAATGGTTTAGAAGATCAAATGTATAATTATCATGAAGATATGAAATTACAAACAAATGATGATCAAATATACATTCCTCTTACATTAAGAGCAGATAGAGGTGCTGTTGGAATTAATGGAGAAATATATCATGAATTGATGATTACTAATGAACCATTTACAGCACCTACTACAATATATCCAGATGGTCAAGATGTTACATTAGTTACGGGACATCACCATCTTTATTCAACTACAGAAATTGATCATATTACTTTAACAGGAGAAGCAACAAGTGGTCAAGCTATACAATTTGAATTGGTTAATTTACAAGATAATCCTACATTTATCCAAACTACGGGTTCAGAAGTAGTAACTTTGGATACTACAACATCCATGGTTCAGTTAGTTGGAGAATCTTGGATGGTTGATTGGGTATTCCAATCTGATTGGTCATGGGATGATGAATTTGAGATCCTTTGGAGTTCTCAAGCTTACAACCATACAGGATATGGTTTGGCTCCTGCAACATCCTTGTCAGGAGGATTAGGAACTCCAGGTGCTGTTGAAAATGATCTTGAAATTGATTTCGTGCAGTTTACTGATCAATTAGACAGGGTAATTGAATTTGCTCCAGGAATACCTCCTTGGGTGCAAGGAGATTCAGTCGTAGAAGTTACAGGTTCTGTAAGATTCCAAAATACAGCAGGAACAAGACCTTTGGCTGAAGACTTTGTTGCTAGTGTAAATATGAGCGGATTAGAAGTTGTTGCCGATTCTATAGGTCCTGGAATTTGGTCTGTAGATTTGACAATACCCTCATATGAAGAAGATGGCTCTCTTAGAGATTTAGTGAATTTTGAACCATCTATTTTAGAAGCAGGCCCAACAGGAGCTACTACAGCATTTGATGTAACTAACCCTGTGTCATTTAGTATGAGAGTTGATACTACAGAGCCTGTGGTAAATGCTATACATGCTAGAACTAACTTCGGATTGAAAGATGCTGATGGTTATACTTGGGATCCAACAAGATCATTGTTATTACAACTAGATCTTGAAGATTCAGAAGGAATGGGTGATGAAGTAGTAATTCATTATTGGAGAGAGTCTTTGGATGACTTAAATGGTGATGGAGAAGCCCAAGAAGATGAGTATAATTCGCAAACTAAAGGATTAATCGAGTCTAGAGTTGGTGAGCAATATATTGAACTCCCGCCATTAAATGTTGATGGAAATGAAAATAATGCAAAGGTAAGTCTTTATGTTACAGGAACTGATTTTGTAGGTTTAGAATTTTCTAATGGTGGAAGTCCTGGCTTAGATAATGATCTAGCAACTGTAGTTACTGCAATAAACACGATGACCGAATTAGATTATGCAAGTTTAAGTTTGAATACATTTGATGAAAGATTGTTATTAGGGCAAGAGCATACATTGGAAATGAAAATTATTGAGGGTAATGGAATCGAAACAATTGATGAAATTAGAATGCAGTTATTAGGTTCTCAAAAAGCACCTCGTGGTGAGATTGTATTTTCTCCTAAAACCAATGATTGGTGGACTTTAGAAGATGATCCTGAGACAAATGAAATTGAAGGTAGTTTTGTGGAGATTATAGATATTGTAGTTCAGGATGAAGGAAATGATGTTTACAAAATTTCTACCACATTCCGATTATCATGGGACTTCCCAGTTGTTTTAGCAAATAATTGGCAATTCCCTACAATTCTAATTTTTGATGATGATTTAGATAATCCATTAATTGAAACCATAGATGGAGATGTTAATCAAATTCGTTGGAAAATTGATTACGAAGTTGAAGCAGTTGTAGATATGTTAGAAGATTCAACACCACCTGTTTCAGAACCATCACAATCAAACTTGATTGTTCGTCAAGGCGATGAGGTGCTTGTTTTAGGGCATATTGGATTTGCAGATTCAGGAGCAGTAATGACAACCGTACCTCAAGGTTTAATCATTGAATTTAGATTGCAATATGGTTCTACCTTAATCCAAGAACAGGTTCCTGTTAATCAAGATGGAACATTTGAAGTCTCTTTCTTATTACCAAATAGGCCGCTATCTAAACCAACAATGGATCTTCAATTTGAGATTTTAGGATTGCCAGGTAATGCAGAGGATGCAACTAGTTCTAGAGCAGAAGTTACAGTAGATAGTACAGCACCTAATCTTCAATTTGTGGGTCAAACTTTGAACGTTCTTTATTCAGATAATATGAATGATTTAACTGTAACAGGTCAAGTTTATGAGGAAATTGGAATGCCTCAAGGGCCATTGAAATTAAATTGGGTTTATCGTTTGAATGGAGCAGATATTTCTGGTAGTCAAAATACTGTGGACCTAACTCTTGTAAGTGTTGTAGGGGCTACTTGGACTTACCAAGCAGATATTGATTTCAATCCAGATAATTTTGTAGATTTGGCAGATAACCCTCAGTTGATTGTTTGGGTTGAGGGAACAGACGTTGCTGGTTTCCCACTCCAAGGAGAAGGAATAGAACAAGTGCCAATTTCTCCAGCATTAGTGTTAAAGAAATTTGAGCCAGCAATAAGTTACATTGAAGTATTGCCGGAAGCAAATACTATGATTCAAATTGGGGACCCAATTACGGTAACAGTTACTTTAGTTAATGAAGGAAATCAAGAAGGAACGGTTAATCTTTCATTAGTAGAAAGTGATTCAGAAGGAATTTGGAGAAATGTTGAAACAAAGAGTGTAGTTCTAGGGCCTGGAGAAAGTAAGAGATTGGATCAATATACGTATATTGCAGTAAGGTCTGGACAACAAAGTTTGTATTTGATGTTAAATAATGATAGTATTAATCTTGAATTAGTAGAAGCTCCATTAGTAGAAGCATTAGAAACACAGGAAGCAGGTTTCCTTGGAATGAATGAAGATTCATTAATTGGAATTATTGCAATTGTTTTCATTATTGTTGTTGCTTTAATTGTTGTAGTGATTTTGCGTAGAGATGGTGATGAAGAATATTGGTATGACGAAGAAGAATTTGATGAGATGGAACACGTTCCATCACCTTCAGGAAAAGTACCTCCGCCACCACCTTCAGGTCCAGTGTCTCCACCTCCAGTGGAACCAGCTGTAACTTATGTTCCAAAATGGCAAGATCTTCCAAGTAATGGTAATTGGGATTCAAGACCTGATGGAACTTGGTATGTGACTGATGATGGTCAAGAATGGAAACAAGAAGAAGACGGCTCATTTCATCGAATGAAATAATACTTTATTTGTTGAATTAAGATTATCAAGTATAGTTCATTTCGCTCACTGATGCGAGTTTCTCTTGTCTTGCCTAATTCATCGATTTACGGCCCGGGGTTGAGGACTGTAGTTTGGACTCAAGGTTGTTCAATACGTTGTCCTGGTTGTTGGAATGATGCCTTGTGGGATTTTAAGGGCGGATACAAATTAGATGCTGAGGAAATTGTTGAAGAAGCAATAACAAATGGAAATTTGGGTATAACAATTTTAGGTGGAGAGCCTCTTGATCAAGTGGAATCAGTAAAAGAATTAATTAATTTAAGCCATGAAAATGATCTAAATCTTATGTTATATACTGGTTACGAGGAAGAAGAATTAAATGAAAAACAACGTTATTGCATTGATAATGCAGATATTGTGGTTATTGGCAGGTATGTTGATGGATTAAGAAGTGAAGAATTGCTTTGGAGAGGGTCAACCAATCAAAGAATTATTTGGAATATGGATATTCCTGAAGGTATCGATTTAAGTGAAAGAAGACAAGTAGAAGTAAGGCTTGAGAATAATGGTAATTTCAGAATTTTGGGATATCCCTCAGATTCAATGATTATGAATTATACGAAAAGATTTGGAAAATTGAAAGGAATTAGTAAGGAGAGAGGAAAAATATGAGTTGGATAAATTATGATGAATTACCCGATGCAAACGGAGATGAAGAATTACAATATTGGCTAGATAAGTTACATATACCATTTTTTACTGGTTCAAGAGTAATTCATATTCGTTCTACAGAAGAAGATAGAATTAGAGGGATATGTAAGTCACTTCCAAGATTAAATGATGAGATAAGACAACTTCATGTCCATTCTTATGCCGGGACAACAAGTGAACCATTTTCAACTGATGAAGAAATAGAATTTGAAAAGCTTACTACAACTTCTTCTCCAACAGGTGGAGGAGAGCAAAGTGAGCACTATCGAGTCTTAGAATCATTTATTAAAATGAAAGAAGGAGGGATTTTGTTATTTGTTGATTCAGATAGAGTTTTGGAAAGAGATTTTCGATTTATCAGAGTTTTAAAAGAATTTTCTATGGGTCTTGAGGATGG
>PBHR01000042.1 GCA_002720275.1 Methanobacteriota archaeon | reverse complement strand
GTGATAGGATCTATTGTTGGAGCAAACATTGCTGTTGATGTAAACTCTGAAGTAATGGAGCGAGTGATTGCTTTTGTTATGGTTGGTATGATACCTACTATAATTTGGAAGCCTGCCAAATTGTTTCAAAGATTGGTTAGTAATGGAGGCTTAAAAAAACGCATCCTGAATGTAGTCGTTTTTTTTCTTATTGGAATATATGGTGGGTTTATTCAGGCTGGTGTTGGTGTATTTCTTCTAATAGGCCTGACAATAGTTGGAGATTTTGATTTGGTTAAGTCTAACGCTATTAAAGTCTTTATTATCCTATGTTTTACTTTAGGCGCCCTTTATGTATTTTTGATTAATGGACAGATAAATTGGCAGTACGGGTTGCTTCTGTCTGTAGGAAATGCGTCAGGTGCGCTAGTTGGATCTAGAATGGCTGTTGTTAACGGTGAAAAATTTGTTAGGGCAGTATTGATTGTAGTGATACTAGTATCGGCTATTAAACTTCTGGGGTTTGGTCTGTAAAATTAACGTTTATCAAGAGCCGGTTAGGAGTTGTTATTTTGGTAGGGCAAAAAAAGTTAAGAATCAATTGATAGCGACGAGAGAAAAGTTGTTAGTTTCTTCAAATACGTTGATAAAAGGTATTTTGAGTTTGAACAGATCTGTCATATTGATGGCGCCCTTTATTCATTTTTCAGTGGTAATACAAAAGATGATTTTAGGGTGATGAAATTGTGATCGGGAACGATTTACTTGAGATGGTTTTATGCAAGATTATTTGTCTGCTTTTGAAAAAGCGTCGGTTATAGTTAGTGTGATGTACACTAGACTACAGAACATCATAGTATAGAGGGCGTACGGTTGTGGATTTGGGTATAGGTAAATGAGGATAAAACCTGATAGTCCCCAAAATACTGAGATAGATAGAACTAATCCGCCATGGCGTTTTGTCCTACTGGGATAATAGTATTTTACAGGTACATAAATTAGTACTAATAATATCAAAAGGATTATTAGGTTCGTTTCTGATTGAAAGCTTAGAACTTCCATATACAATACGTAAATATTCCAATATGAGGGAAAGCCTCTAAAGTAATTGTCAGTAGTTTTAGAATTGATATGAGAGAATTGGTAAAGAGATGAGACGAAAATCAGAGGAAGTATTATGGGTAAATATGAGGTTGGGATAATTTGCGAATTATATATGTAGATAGTTGGTACTATTACATATATGACATAGTCAGTTATTGAATCCATAAGATGGCCGTTGATATGAGGTATTAATTTAGCTGTATTCAGTCGACGGGCAAGCGTACCGTCTATTGAATCTGCTACTACTGAGAATGCCATAAGGAAGAGCGCTGTCCTCCATTGACTTTGTAGGATGTAGTATATAGAAAATTGAGCTAGTACTAAGCCTGATACTGTTATTGCATGAGGTATCCAGGCTAGGATGACTTTAAATGATTCGCGAGTGTTTTCTGGTACATTAGCTAACATCAGCTTGTATCAACTCGATTCCGTTTGCCAGATGGTTAGTTCCCCTTTGTTCGTGAGCGTCGTTATGGATGGGGTTGAATCTGAAAATTCAAACATGTATGGGTGTGGGCCTGGTATATTTATTTCACGTATAAGCGAATAATCGCTTGTGTCCCAGAAGTATAGGGTACCGGTTGCGTTTAGTGCAGCTAATAGTTTACCGTTTGGAGAATACTTTATATAAATTAGGTCAGAGCTGGTACCTTCTACTCTTAATGACTTTAGTTGGTCTCCACTATTGATATCCCAAATAAGAATTGAACCTGTATCAGATGAGGTTGCTACTGATTGCCACTGAGGACATATATCAGTTGAGTGTGTGTAGATACTCCTCATGAATACATGCTTCTCTTTTCCGGTATCTGTGTCCCAGACATTTAGTGTTGTTGTATAGTGTTTATTGATTGAGCCAGAAGTTTGTGCAGAAATCAAATTTCCATTGGGTGAGTATTGCCATTGCTCTAGACTATCTTCCGAGGCAAGTAGTTTGGTGCTGTCTGATAAGGCGTCAATGTCAATCAGTTGGGCTGAGGCTCCTGATAATATTAGTGCTTGTGTCCAGGTTGTGTTTAATATAATGTCTGTTACTTGACGTGCTGCAGGTTTACCAGTAAATGATTTACAGTCTTGTACTTGTTTAAGGTTGCAAACTCTAACACTAGGTGTTGGGTTGTAAGAGATTGACGCCCATGAATTGCTTTGGGTTGATATTTGGACTGAATCTATTCTCTGAGATCTTGATGGCCATGCACTTAGGTCATATACGGCGGTAAGCACTGCTAAGTTTAAATCCCATAAAGATACAGTCTTTGAGTCTTCATAAACAATAAGCAGGGTATCATCGGGTGATATAACTAAATCTGTTATTTCATTTGTTGTTGGTGGTAGTGTAATAAAGTCTAGTTCAGGTAGAGTGTAGATGGATACGGTTTTATTAGTGTGAGATGTGGCTATGAGTTTTTCTGAAGGGCTGATAGCTACAAAAGTAGTATTAGGCACTGGAAGTATTGTGGTGTTTTGATTGTGGATGTCAGTGAGTGTTACTTGTCCTGATGCGAGGGTTATATTGTATTGTCCGCCGGGAACCCTTGTTCTCAAATAGGATTGACCGATATTTGTTGTTGCTATTGGCACTAAAGCTCTTGTTTGATCTGGAGACAAGGAAGTCGTTTGTGATGATTGATTGCATCCATGTAGTAAGATGCTTGCTGCTAGAAGTGATATTAAAATATAAAATTCTTGAGAAGCTGTTGTTAACTTGTGTGTATTGAAGCAGTTTAGCATGCTGTTATTATATCAAGGATATATGAATGGCATCTTTGTATTAGATAAATTCAGAAAATACTCTGTTTGAAAGTAGCTCGCCATGATTTGTCAGTGTTATATTGGTTTTAGTAATATTTATTAGATTTTGTTTGTCTAATTTTTCGAGTGTCTTTTCGTAATGAGCTATCGGACTGATATTAAACCTTTGTTGGAATTCTTGGATATCTATACCGGACGGAACTAATCGTAGGCCCATAATCATGGTCTCATTCATTTCAGTTGATTTGTTGACATAGATCACATTGCTTGATGCTGGTGTGCCATTTTTTTGCCTTGAGGAATATTTGATTTTGGACTCAAGTGATTTGATGTATGAATAAGGTGAATTTATGTTGTAATATCTGTGGCTTTTGTACCAACTATTTGCTCCTGCTCCGAGTCCTATATGATAGGTGTTTTTTAGATACGTTAGATTGTGTCGAGACATTGTTAGTTTATTATCTTTGTGCCAGAGCGTTATTGCATACTGCTTGAAGTTAGACCTATTTAGCTGTTCAGATGCGGATTTATAGTGGGCTGCATTTGCGTCATCCGATGGCAATGTCAAATTATGTTTTGATAGGTAGGAATGCATTTGTGAGGTTTTTGATAACTCAAGGCAATTAAGCGATATATGAGTTGGGTCTAGTAGTAGTATGTCTTTAATAGTTTTTTTCCATGATTTATTTGACTGGTGGGGAATCCCATAAAGTAGGTCAATATTGATGTTGTTGATTCCACTAGACATAACGTCTATTACTGATTTATTAATCATTGATTTTGTGTAAGAACAATTTAGAGCTTGAAGCTCTAAATTGTTCGTGGATTGGGCACCTATGGAGATACGATTTATGCCGAGCTGGTGCATCGATTTGAGAAGATCACCATTTAATATACCTGGATTGACTTCTATTGTTATTTCTGTGACATGTGAAACATTGAAGTTTTTTTCTATGCTTGTAAATATGCTTAAGAGTTGATCTGGACTGAGTATAGATGGTGTTCCACCACCTATGTAGATGCTAGTTATCTCGTCTTGTTCTTTTATTGAATAGTAGGATGCTTCGTTTTGAAGCGCTGAGATATAGTTAGGAATTACGCTATCCATGCCCACGTAAGTATTGTAGTCAGAGTATGGACAATGTACTCTACAAAAGGGAATGTGGATATATATAGCAGTCATTATTTAGGTTTTGATGACTGGTTGCTCTGCAAATAATTTGTTTTATTCAGGTTGTACTTATATTGAGTTTGATACAGTTCTTTATATAAACCGTTATTTTTTAGTAATTGGGTGTGTGTACCATGCTCCACTACTTGTCCTTTATCAAGGACTAAGATTTTATCTGCAGCTAGAATTGTGGACAATCTGTGGGCTATTACGAAGCTTGTGCGGTTTTGGTATAGATTGGTGAGGGCAGTCTGAATGTAATCTTCTGATTTAGAATCTAATGATGATGTTGCTTCGTCTAGTATTAGAATGGATGGATCTTTTAGAATTACTCTTGCGATTGATACTCGTTGCTTTTCGCCACCTGACAGTTTGTGGCCGCGCTCTCCAACCATTGTGTTGATTCCTTGTGGCAATTGATGTATGAGTTCAGTTAAGTTGGATGCTTCACATGCATCTGATATTTCTATGTTACTGGCTTGTGGGTTAGCATATTTGAGATTTTCTAATAAAGTGCTATGAAACAAATATGTTTCTTGAGTTACCATGCCGATGAGTTTTGATAGAGTTTTTGCTTCTAGGGTTTTAATATTAATGTCGTTGAATTTTATAGAACCTGATGTAGGGTCGTATAACCTTGCCAGCAGGTAAGTGATTGTAGTTTTTCCAGATCCGCTAGGACCAACTATTGCTATTAGTTGTCCTGCGTGTATTCTAATTTGAAGGGACTTTAGAGAAAATTCCTCCTTTTGAATGCTTGATAGTTTGTTGCTTGTGGTATTGCTTTGTGTAGAAGAATCTTGACTGTGTTTATTACGAGGGTGTCTGGATAGTGTCTTGTGAATTTCTGTGCCCAAGGTTTGTTTCAGGGAATATGTGAATGTGACATCATCAAAGTGGATTGTACTAACCGGCAAGTTAATTTCATTTGGATGATCGTACTCGGTAATTTCATGTGGTAAATCTAATCCTTCAAATACTCTTTCAAAACTCACTAGCGATGTAGATAAATCAACTTGGGCATTGGCAAGGGAGCTTAACGGTCCGTAAAGTTCACGCAGGTAGGCAATGAATGCTATTATAGTACCTATTGAGAATGAGCCTGTGAATACTAAATGTCCTCCATACCAAAAGACTGCTGTGGAACCTAGAGTGCCTATTGTACCAAGGGTGAAAAAAAACCATCTTCCAACTACTGCTGATCTTACTCCTATAGACGCTACAGCATTACTTTTTGATATAAATTGCTCTTGATGATATTGTTGTCTGTTGAAGAGTTTTATTAGTAGTATGCCACTGACATTTAATGTTTCATTCATTATTACATTCATCTTCGCATTTAGATCAAATGAATCGCGAGTTAATGATCTTAGAGTTTGAGCTACCTTACGTGCTGGAAAAATCATTAATGGTACTATTGAAATACTAAGCAGTGTAAGTTGCCAGTTGAGAGAAATCATTATAACTAGTGTAAAAAGTATTTTAGTAATATTTGTAATTAGGGTTATCAGGGTTCCTGTTATAGCTCTTTGTGCTCCGACTACATCGTTATTGAGTCTCGCTACAATTTCTCCGGTTTTTGTGTTCGTAAAAAACCTTAGTGACATCTGCTGCATATGAATGTATAGCGACTGTCGTAAGTCGGCTATTATACCTTCACCAATTGTTGCCGTGAGTCGTCTTTGGTTTATATTGATAAGACCGCTCGCCAGATGTAATCCTACGAGAGATATAGCTAATGTATTAAGTTGCATATAATTTTTTGATGGAATAGTTGTATCTATTAGCTGTTTGTAAAGTATTGGGGGAAGTAAACTTAACAGTGTAGCAGATAGTATTGACAGTAATACTATTAAGAGTTTTGTTGTGTAGGGTTGGGCGTATGACCATACTCGTGACAAGAGCAACTTATTTATATTGGGTCTTTTTGTGCTATCGGCAGATAAATATTGCCACCAACCACTGTAACCATTATGGAACATTTTTGTTTTATACTATACTGTTATGTTGTATTATTGTACACTGACATATCTGTTATAGAAAATGAAGTAATTAAGTTTGAGATAGATGGAGGCTGATATATGGCACATAATAAAGTAGTAATACTGGGATCTGGTCCTGCTGGTCTTACAGCAGCTATTTATGCTGGGAGAGCTAATTTGAACCCCGTTGTCATTGCAGGACATGTACCTGGAGGACAGCTTACTATAACCACAGATGTCGAAAATTTTCCTGGATATCCTGAGGGTGTTCAAGGGCCTGATATGATGGACGATTTGAGAATACAGGCCGAGAGATTTGGTGCAGATATTATAAACTCGCATGTTGTGGGTGTTAGATTTGGCGATCCGCATGTGATTGAATTAGAAGGTGGAGAAATTGTTGAGTCTTCAGCATTGGTGATTGCGACTGGAGCGTCTGCAAAATGGCTTGAATTAGAAAATGAAAAAAATCTACTTGGTAGAGGGGTGTCTGCATGCGCTACATGTGATGGTTTCTTCTTCAAGGATAGAGTAGTAGCAGTAGTTGGTGGTGGTGATACTGCTATGGAGGAAGCTTTGTTTTTAACCAAGTTTGCTAGTCGGGTGATTTTAATTCACAGAAGAGATGAGTTTAGGGCTAGTCAAATTATGCAGGACAGAGTTCGTGCCAGTAATAAGATAGAAGTTGTTTGGAACACTGTTGTTACTGATGTTCTTAGCTCTGACGGCGAGGCTGTTGAGGGAGTGTTGGTTAAGGATGTTTTAACAGAGGATACTAGCGAGATTGCAGTTGGTGGGTTGTTTATTGCAATAGGTCATTCTCCGAATACCGATATATTTTCTGGCGTGATAGATATGGATAATGAAGGATACATTAAGGTTGTTGGTCCTGGAACACAAACAAATATACCCGGTGTTTTTGTGAGTGGTGATGCTGCTGATAATGTGTACAGACAGGCTATAACCGCTGCTGGTACTGGTTGTATGGCTGCTATAGATGCTGAAAGATGGTTGACTGAAAACGAATGAATTATAAAAACAAGTGGCAGGTTGATCGCAGATGAGAAGTGTCAACAAGGAGCCGGGTAGAGTGGCGTTTGATTGGGTTGTTGGTGGTATAAGGGATATTCCTGTATTTTTCACTAAACCAATAAGAAATATTAAAAATAGTGAAAGCAGGTTTGTTAAAGCAGATTTAATCGCTGCATTAAATGTCGCTATAGTGCTTGTGCCTCAGTCGATTGCTTATGCGTTGATTGCTGGTTTGCCGCCGCATGTGGGTATTTATGCTGCTGTAGGTTCTTCAGTTGTGGCATCTTTATGGGGAAGTTCACGGCATTTGCAAACTGGACCAACAAACGCTGTTTCGTTATTAGTGTTTTATACGTTGAGTGATATACGTGATGGTGGTTATGATTTAGTAATTGCAGCCGGACTGCTAGCAGTGTTAGTGGGTGTTATTCAGGTTGCTGTCGGCTTAGCTCATATGGGAGTACTTGTTAATTTTGTTTCGGACTCCGTTATCACTGGGTTTACTGCTGGCGCAGCTATATTAATCGCAGTTAGTCAATTACCTCATTTGTTGGGAGTAGAGAACTCCGGAATGATAAGTATATATAGTATTTTAACAGAGCTAGGATCGTCATCTAGTCTTGTGCATGTTCCGAGCTTGCTATTAGGAATTGGTACGCTAGGCATTATGATAAGTCTTTTGGTTTATAGGCCGGGTGTTCCTGTTGCTTTTGTAGGTATGATGGTGTCTGCAATAGCAGTTGTTCTTTTGCGCTTAGATGAAGTAGGAGTTATAGTTCTTGGGGAAATGACTGGTGATATTCCTAGTCTTGTTAAATTACCATTGTTTGATTTGGATCTAATAGGTAAATTATCTACAGGAGCATTAGCTGTAGCTGCTATTGGGTTAGTAGAAGCTATTTCGATTTCAAGGGCTGTAAGTGCCGAGACTGGACAGCGAATTGATAGCAATCAGGAATTCGTAGGTCAGGGTCTTTCTAATATTGTTAGCGGTCTATTTAGTGGTTATGCATGTTCTGGTTCTTTTACTAGAACTGTGGTGAATAAGGCGAGTGGCGGAAAATCAAGTTTAGTTGGAGTTTATGTTTCAGTTATGGTTCTGTTCGTCCTGCTTGTTTTTGGATCATTTGCAGAATATCTTCCTCGTACTGGACTTGCTTGTGTTTTGCTTATAACGGCTTGGAGGATGGTTAACAGAGTCGAAATTTGGAAGATTATTCGTTCATCTAATGGCGATACGGTTATTATGGCTGTTACATTTTTATCTGCACTATTGCTACCACTTGAATTTGCTGTTTTGGCTGGTGTGATTGTTTCATTCGCTCAGTACTTAGTGCAATCTGCTACTCCTATGGTATGGCCTGTTGTTCCTGATAATCAATTTAGGTACTTTGTTCCAGAGGAAATGAATAGTGTTTGTCCTCAGTTGGGTATGTTGGCTATCGAAGGATCCTTATATTTTGGCGCAGTTCATCATGTTGAGAATGCAATTAGGATTAATTCAGAAAGGCATCCTGATCAATATTTACTTCTGCTTAGATTGCACTTGGTGGATAAGTGCGATGTTAGTGGTATTCACATGCTGGAATCGGTTGTTAGGAGATACAGAGATAAAGGTGGTGATGTGTATATTGTAGGCGCCAGGCCACAAGTAGTCAAAATAATTGAAGATACTGATTTTATTCACTATCTCGGTAAAGATCATTTGCTCTCTAGGCATGAGGCTGTAAGCTATCTTTTTCATGATGTAATTAATCATAATATATGCGAGCAATATTGTAGCGTTAGGGTTTTTGCTGAGTGTCAACCTATATCTAAGAAGTCTGCAGACAGTAACCATGCTCTAGAATTGGGGATGAGACATGTTGTAGTCGACTATTGCTCGCCTGATGAATTGAAAGATTTGCTAGAAAATAGTGATAATGGTGAAGGGATTAGAGTGATTGACGTTCGAGAGTTAGAAGAATATAAAAGAATACATTTGCCAGACGTAGAATCTACGCCACTTCAGAGGTTTTTAGTGGAGATGGAGACGTATGATAAAGAAGGGAATTATTGTATTGTGTGTAGAACCGGGCGTAGAAGCATTAGATGTGCTGAAGTTATGTGTAAAAAAGGCTTTAGTAGAGTTAGAGTGTTGTCTGGTGGATTATTGAATTGGGAATCAAGCGGGTACCAGGTTATACTTGAGCATAGCAGGTAGTCTATGGTGTGAGAAGAATAGGAATAGACGTTTGGCCGGCGTATGCAAATATAGCCATCTTTATAGTATTTCCTATAAATACGCTGTATAGAAATTTGTAAAAAGGAATTTTTAGTGAGCCTGAGGCTATTCCGACAAGGTCAAAAAATGGATTCGGAACCATAGAAGCAAGTACTAATATTATACTGGAAAGCTTTGGTTTGTAGTGTAGGTAGTTGTAAATTTTTTTGTAAAGCGTAGTGTTATTGATAACGCCTGTCCCTGATTGGCCAGCAAGATAACCACTTGATTCTCCAATTGTGGCCCCTGATGAAGCAGCTATTGTTATCCACAGTGGGTCCAGCAATGCTGCTGATCCGTAAGTGAATATGATGCCAGGCACTGGTATCAATACTGTACTGTGCGTTATTGCATTAATGATAAGTACACCAATATAACCATACTTTAGAAACGATTTATAGTGATCTCTAAAGACGTATACTATTAGACTAGCTACTAAAACTAATAGCAATAAAGTTATCCGTAGTAGTGTTGTTCGCTTGTTGTTATTATGTGCCATAGTGTTTGCGTATTGATTGTATCATAGTGCATTATTGGAATGTAAATTATATGATAAGATAAGACATGATCCACATGGGACTGATATATGAATAAGATCCTTTTAAAGAATATTGATTTGCTAGCAACAATGGATAATAGTTTCAGTGTATTGGAAGACTGTAGTCTTGTTGCGGAAGATGGTATTATTCGAAATATTGCTGCTGAAGGTATTGACCTTGACGAAGGCGAAGAGTATGAAACAATTGATATGAGTGGATATCTAGTTATGCCTGGAATGATCAATTGTCATCATCATATGTATCAAAGTTTGACTCGTGTAGTTCCAAAAGCTCAAAATGTTGGTTTATTTCAATGGTTAAAGGTTCTCTACCCTATATGGGGCAAATTGACTCCTGAGGCTATTTATGTTTCTTCAGTTATTGCTATGTCTGAACTACTTTTGTCTGGATGCACTAGTTCCTCTGATCATTTGTATATGTATCCGAATGGGGTTAGTTTGGATGATTCCATTCGAGCAGCAAATGATATTGGAATTAGATTTCACCCTACAAGGGGATCAATGAGTCTAGGCGAAAGTGGGGGTGGCTTACCTCCTGATCACTTAGTAGAGAAGGAAGGCGAAATACTTGCAGATTGCCAGAGAGTTATTGAGGAGTACCATGATGATAGTTATGGATCAATGTTGAGAATCGGACTTGCACCATGCTCCCCTTTTTCAGTTTCTGAGGAATTGATGAAAGCTACGGCCAATATGGCTAAGGAATATAACGTAAGGCTCCACACCCATCTAGCAGAAACTATTGATGAAGAGGAGTATTGTCTGGCGAAATTTGGATATAGGCCCTTAGAGTATATTATGGAGCTCGGATGGGATGTAGATACTGTATGGCTTGCTCATATGGTGCATTGTGACAAATGTGATGTTTCTAGATTGGCTGATGCGCGCATGAGTATTACTCACTGCCCAAGCTCTAATATGAGGTTGGCCTCAGGAATTGCTCCGATTAGGAATATGTTGGGTGCTGGTGTCAATGTATCGATAGGTGTTGATGGAAGCGCTAGTAACGATGGGGGCCATATGATTGGGGAGGCAAGGCAGGCTATGTTGCTTGCAAGACTAAATGATGTAATTAACTTTGATTCTGGTGGTTATAAAAAAGCTCCGGAAGAAGCTTTTCCTGCAATTAAAGCTCTCGAGATGGCTACGAAAGGAGGTGCGGCTAGCTTGGGCAGAGCAGATATAGGCAAATTGGAGATTGGAATGTGCGCCGATTTGATTGCTATACGTATGGATAAATTGGAATACGCCGGTGGGTTACACGACCCGTTGGCTGCAGTCCTTATGTGCTCTAGCGTTAAGCCTGATATCGTAATAGTAAATGGACAAATTGTTGTTGAGAATGGAATGATAATAAATATTGATCTACCGCCTATTATTGAGAAGCATAATTTATTAAGTTATGCCATTGTAAATGAGTAAGGAGTTACTATGGATGCGATGATAAATAAGATTAGAAGTCAGATAGAGGGGAAGCATGGAGATATTATAAAGTTTTTGCGAGATATTATTCGTATTCCTAGCATGGATGGAAAAATTGGTGAGGTTGGTGAGCGGTGTGCTACAGAAATGAAATCTTTGAACTTTGATGAAGTTAGATTTGATAACATGGGCAATATATTGGGTAGAATTGGCAATGGAGATATGCATATTGTATTCGATTCACATATTGATACCGTTGGAATTGGATCTGAAGACTCGTGGAAATGGGATCCTTTTGAAGGCAAGATTGAAGATGGAGTTTTGTTTGCTAGGGGTGCTTGCGATGAGAAAGGTAGTACTCCTGGTATGATATACGGAATGGCGATAGCTAGGGATTTGGGTATACTGGATGGTATTACAGCTTGGTACTTCGGAAACATGGAGGAGTGGTGTGACGGTATAGCTCCTAACGCATTTGTTGAAGACGACCCTGGAATAAAGCCTGATTTCGTTATTATTGGTGAGCCTACTGATATGAAGGTTTATAGAGGTCAAAAGGGTAGACTAGAGATGGAGGTTGTTAGTAAGGGTAGAAGTGCTCACGCAGCGAGTAATTTTTTGGGCGACAACGCCATTTACAATATATTGCCAGTTATTCGTGGAGTTGAAATTATGGATAAGGAACTAGGTGACCATGAGTTCCTGGGAAAAGGACGGATTACAGTTACGGATATGAATGTTAAAACAGCTAGTATAAACGCTGTACCAGATGAAGCTGTAATTACTATTGATAGAAGAATGACTATCGGAGAGGATAGAAAAACTGTTTTAGAGCAGGTTAGGAAATTGATTCCTAGTGATCTGTTAGATAGAGTTACTGTAAGGGAAATGTACTACGACGAACCTTCCTATACAGGTTATGTATTTGCTGTTGATAAATACTTCCCTGCATGGTTGATGGATGATACACATGAGTTGTGTGTGGCAGGACAGAAGGCGCGTGAACTTATTGGTCTGCCTGTTTGTGAAACTGGTAAATGGGATTTTTCTACTAACGGTATATATTGGGCTGGTAAGGCCAATATACCGTCAATTGGATTTGGTCCTGGAGATGAGGTAACTGCCCATACCGTTGATGATTCTGTGAGAATCGATGATGTTGTTCAGGCTACAGGTTTTTATGCGTTGATTGGTGGTTTGTTGGGTGATAATATTTAGAATGAAAGGAGATAATATGAATTACGATTTGCGTGGTAGAGATTTTATATCTGATTTAGATTTTAGTATAGAAGAAACTGAATACATTATTAGTTTAGCGATGGAATTAAAAGATAAGAGAAAATCTGTGGTTAAGCATGCGCTTCTTCGAGATAAAGTGCTAGCTATGTTGTTTTTTTTCAGTTCTACTAGAACTAGAGGTTCCTTTGAGGCTGGAATGGCACAACTTGGTGGGCATGCTGCGTTCATAGAACCAAGTACAACCCAGATATCTCATGGTGATACAGAGATGGAACTTGGTGAAATTTATGGTCGGTACTTTGATGGCATTGCAATTAGACACTGTGATTGGGGAGAAGGGAACGGGTATTTAAATCGTGTTGCATCATCTTCTGTTGCTCCTGTACTTAATATGCAATGTGATGTTTATCATCCTCATCAATGCTTAGCTGATGTAATGACTATGCTTGAGCTATTTGAAGGTAATTTGAAAGGCAAAAAAGTCGCTGTTAGTTGGGCTTATGCTGAATCCTATTTGAAGCCTATATCTGTACCACAATCCTTGATCTTACAATTACCTAGATTTGGTGCTGATGTTGTGCTTTCCCATCCTCCAGGCTTCGAGCTAATGGATGATATTGTCGGAGAAGCTCAATCTTTAGCTAAGAAATTTAATACTGGTTTTGAAATTTGCGACAATATGAAGGATGGGTGTGAGAATGTTGATGTTGTATATGCTAAATCATGGGGCCCATTAGTTACTACATCTGATGAGGTCAAAGGTAAGGTGATGCAGGACAAGTATAAGGACTGGATTGCTGACGAAAAACTAATGGAGACCGCAAATGATTCTGCAGTGTATATGCATCCTTTGCCAGCCGATAGGGATGTTGAGGTATCTAGATCTATATTAGAAGGTGATCAATCTGTTGTTTTTCAGCAGGCTGAAAATCGATTACACGTACAAAAGGCAGTTATGGCATCGACAATGAGCGATTAGGAGACTAATGCGGAACAAGACTATTGTAGTTGCATTGGGTGGACACGCCTTGATTCTTGACTCTGATCATAGAACGGTTTCTGATCAGTACAAAGCTGTAGAGAGGGCTGCAATACAACTAACAAAAATTGTAGCTGATGGTTGGAAGTTGCTGATAACCCATGGAAATGGACCACAGATTGGGTATATTCTAAGGCGATCTGAAATGGCTCTTGCAGAGCTACATCCTGTTCCTATGGATTATGCTGGCGCTGATACTCAGGGTGCTATTGGCTATATGCTTCAGAGGGCTATCAATAATGAATTTTCACGTAAATCTATGAATAAAACTGTTTTTAGTATGATTACACAAGTTATTGTATCCGTAAATGACAATGCTTTTTCTGAACCTACAAAACCTATAGGATCTTTTATGGATAAGAATATGGCTGAAGTTATGGGATCTAAATATGGATGGATAATGAAGGAGTATTCTACCAATGGTTGGCGTCGTGTTGTCCCGTCGCCGATCCCTAACCGTATTGTGGAATCTTCGTTGATCATGAGTGCAATGGATTACTCAGATGTTGTTATTTGTTGCGGTGGTGGTGGTATTCCTGTTGTAGTAGATAATGATGGTATGCTAAGAGGTGTGGAAGCTGTGGTTGATAAAGACTATACATCGAGTTTGATAGCCTCTGTAGTTGAAGCTGATGTTTTTGCTATTACTACAGATGTGCCTAATGTGGCTATAAACTACGGAACAGAAAGGGAAGAGCTATTGTACGAGATTGATAACCTATCATTACGGCGTTTGTATGACTCAGGGGAATTTCCTGAGGGCAGTATGGGACCTAAGGTAAACGCTGGATTAAATTTTGTTGAAGGGGCAGATGGTAGAAAGAGTATTATTACTAACGCTAGGTTGTTAAAGCAGGGAATTGAAGGCAAGGCTGGTACTATTATTACTCGTACTATAGATAACTAATGAATGCTATCGGATTGAAAATGGAAGGTATCGTTAAAGACTTTCCCGGTGTTAGAGCTTTGGATCATGTAGATTTTATTGTTAATAGAGGTGAGATTCATGGCTTATTAGGTGAAAATGGAGCTGGAAAGACTACTTTGATGAGTGTTTTGTGCGGACTGTATAGGGCTGAGGCTGGGAATGTGTATTTGCATGATTCAAATAGTAATTCTGAAAAAGAAGTTGTAATTTCTACTCCAAGAGATGCAATTGTGTGTGGCGTTGGTATGGTACATCAGCACTTTAGGCTTGTTCAGTCTCAGACTGTTCTTGAAAATTGTATTCTTGGTATTCAGGGCAGTAATTTGGTTGTTGATTACAATGCTATTGAAAATGATATTATTGAACTTGGTAAAAAGTACGGCATGGAAATCAATCCAGAAGCTTATATTTGGGAGCTCTCTGTTGGAGAACAACAGCGTGTCGAAATACTAAAGATGCTCTATAGGGATGCTGAGATATTGATAATGGATGAGCCTACTGCTGTTCTCACCCCGCAGGAGGCTAGGTTGCTGGGTGAAACTATGAAACGTATGGCTATTGAAGGTAAGACTATTGTTTTCATTACACACAAGCTGGACGAGGTGATTGAATTTACTCATAGATCCACTGTGTTAAGAGATGGTAAAAATGTGAGTACCGTAGAAACCGGCAATACAACAAAGAGGGAGTTAGCTAATTTTATGGTTGGCAGAGATGTGGTCTTTAGTATTGTTAGACCTAATATTAGTCCAGGTAATTATGTGTTGGAGATGCGAGGTGTGAGTGTGTATGATTCTCGTGGTGTGCAAGCACTTAAAGATATCGACATTGATGTAAAAAGTGGGGAAATTATTGGTGTAGCTGGGGTTTCTGGAAATGGGCAGAAAGAGTTGGCTGAAGTTGCTACGGGTCTTGTCGGATGTAATAATGGGAGCATATATATTGGCGGGCAGGACATGAGAGGTTGCAGTGTAGACGGATTTATTAAGGCTGGAGTTAGCCATATACCAGGTGATAGGATTGGAGTTGGACTGGCTGGGAATTTGCCTGTTAGCGATAATTTGATACTTAAGTCATATCAGATTAAGGAGATTTGTGGCGGCTTGTTGTTTAATAAAAGATTTGTAGATGAATATGTTGATAGGCTTATAGATGAATACGAAGTGGTTACGCCAGGCAGGGATACATTGGCTCGTAATTTATCTGGTGGAAATCAGCAGAAGATTGTTTTGGCAAGGGAGATTGAGTCTACATATCGGTGTTATGATGATGCAAGATTAATTGTTGCTGTTTATCCAACGCGAGGATTAGATGTTGGTGCAACAGAGTTTGTACGGAGTCGTCTAGTTCAGCAATGCTCTGAAGGAGCGGGAATATTGCTGGTGTCAGATGACCTTGAAGAAATTGTTGCGATTAGCTCTAGAATTGCTGTGATGTATTCTGGATTCATTGTTGATGTCGTCCAAGCCGATTGCGTAACTCTTGAGGACTTAGGTATGCTTATGGCTGGAGAGAGCCTATAGATGAAAATTAGTGTAGAGCCACGGATTGAAGCCTCTAGTGGTTTAAGGTTTGTTGTTATGTCTACATCTATATTGTGTGCATTTATGTTTGGTGGGCTGATTATGGGGATTGTTGGGGTTGATCCTGTCGATACTTATGTTGCTATGCTTGAGGGTGCTATTGGTCGGCCAGAGTACTGGAGTCAGGGGCAATTCTACAGTATAACTGAAACATTAGTTAAAGCGATTCCTCTGATGATAACTAGCATAGCTGTAGGTGTAGCATTTAAGATGTTATTCTGGAATATTGGTGCAGAAGGTCAATTGGTTGTTGGAGCTATTGCAGGATCAGGGGTGGCTTTATTTGCAAAGGATTATGGATTACAGTCCCCTTATGCGGGGATCAATGTAATATTGATGTGCCTAGCCGGAATAATGGGTGGAGGTTTATGGGCTCTTATTCCTGCGTTCCTAAAAACTAGATTCAAGGTTAATGAGATTATTACTACTCTGATGTTTAATTATGTTGCAATCTTGTGGTATCAATATTTATTCAATGTAGTTTGGAAGGATCCTGAAGGTATGGGATTTCCAGGTACTGCAAAATTTGATGGGGTTTGGATATTGGGAAGGATTAGTGGGAGATTACACTGGGGATTAGGGATCGCACTTTTTTCTGGTCTTTTGGTTTGGATAATATTGGACAAATCAAAATGGGGGTACGAAATTCGGGTGATTGGCCAGAACATCAAGGCTGCTGTTTATGGTGGGATTGACGTCAATGGAAATGTTTTGAAAGTTATGTTGTTTTCTGGAGGCCTGGCTGGTCTTGCTGGAACGGTTGAAGTGTCTGGTGTATCGTATAGTCTGCAGGAAGGACTAAGTGTAGGTTATGGCTATACTGCTATTATTGTTTCTTGGCTTTCGAGGCTCAATCCTATAGCTATAATGATTGTGTCGGTCGTTTTTGCTGGAATTATGGTTGGTGGCGATCAAATTCAGATGACTATGGGTTTGCCGTCATCCGTGGCATATGTGTTGCAGGGGGCTATGTTATTTTTTGTATTGGGTGGTGATTTTTTTGTTAGATATAGAATGACACTAACTAAAGGACAGCGACATGCAGACAGTTGATATTGCTTTTTGGGCCTCTGTTTTATCCATTGCTATGGCAGCGGGTACTTCCCTTGTGTACGCGACGGTTGGTGAAATTTTTGCCGAGAAATCTGGCGTGTTGAATTTAGGCGTTGAAGGTATGATGATAATGGGTGCAGTGAGCGGTTTCGCTGCTGCTTATCATAGTGGCAATATATTAGCTGGCGTGGTTACTGGAAGTATGGTTGGTGGCTTGATGGCTCTTATTCACTGTTTTGTGACTATAACGTTGCTAGCCGATCAGGTGGTATCTGGCTTGGCTATAACGCTGTTAGGCGGTGGATTGGCTAGTTTTTTGGGTCAGAGGCTAGGGGTAGATGGGACTCCGCTAGTGGGTTTGATTGGCCCTAGGTTATTACAGATACGGATACCTTACTTGTCTGATATTGCCTATATTGGCGACGTTTTGTTTAATCGGGATATAATGACATATTCACTGTATATTGTTGTACCATTAGTTGCATTTTATATTAGACGTACTAGACCTGGCCTTTTTCTGAGGGCTGTTGGTGAAAACCCGCAGGCTGCTGATGTTATGGGTGTTGATGTTGTTAAATGCAGGTATTTTTACACTGTGATTGGTGGCGTTTTTGCTGGTTTAGGTGGTGTTCATTTGTCTTTGAGTTATACTCCTGGTTGGACTGAAAGTATTACAGGTGGTAGGGGCTGGATTGCAGTAGCACTTGTAATATTTGCAACATGGGACCCGATTAGATCGGTTGTTGGCGCATTGTTATTTGGTGGAGTTAATGCAATTCAATTCAGGATGCAGGCTATTGGCACTAATGTGCCTGCTGCCTTGCTGAATATGCTTCCATATTTATTGACTATAGTTGTTCTTGTCATTATTACATACTTTGAAGGTCTTAGGAAAAAGGTAGGAGCACCTGATGCGCTTGGTTTGCCCTATATTCGTGAGGAGAGAGTATAGTGATTAATTTAACTGTAAATGGCGAATGTATTGAATATGACGGTGATGCTAGCAGAAGTCTACTTGACTTTCTACGAATTGATATGAATATTACATCGGCAAAGGATGGATGTGCACCACAGGCCGCATGTGGATGTTGTGTTGTTAGAGTGGACAATAAGGCTGTTATGGCATGCGTTAGAAGTATGTATCAGCTTGATGGTTGTAAGGTTGTTACAACTGAAGGTCTATCTGAAATGCGTAAGACAATTTACGCAGAAAGTTTTGTTTCGTGTGGTGGTATGCAGTGTGGGTATTGTATTCCGGGTATTGTTATGCAGGCCGATTGCTTAATTGACCGAGATAAACATATTCAAAGAAGTGATATCGTCAAGGCTATTACACCGCATCTATGCAGGTGTACAGGATACGTGAAGATAATTGACTCAATTGAGACGTCTGTTGAACGTATACGGCAGGATGATGAGTCGCCATTAATCCGTAACATTAATCAAGGTGTAGGCACAAGGGCTGACAGGTATTTAGGAAATGAATTTGTCTTGGGTAACCATCTTTATACTGATGACATGCGTTTAGAAGGAATGCTATATGGAGCTATACGTTTTATTGACTCTCCGCGTAGTCGGATTCTTAGTATTGATACTGGGGACGCGAAAGAACTTGAAGGTGTGGTTGCTATTCTTACTGCTGACGATATACCAGGTAATCGGTTTATTGGTTTGATACAGCATGATTGGCCGTTGATGCTTGAGGCTAATGATCTTAGTACTAATATTGGTGATGTCGTTGCATTGGTTGTTGCTGTTTCAGAGGGTATTGCTCGTGAAGCTGTTAAGTTGATTGATATTGAATGCGAAGTGATGGATCCAATTACTGACCCAAACAAGGCAATTGCTGATGAATCAGATGTTATTCGCGAGGGTGATGAGACGAATGTGTTGTCTAGATCTAGGATATCAAGAGGAGATAAGGATACAGCTATCAGCAATACAGTCTACTCTGTAAAAGAGAGCTTTTCAACTCAATTGATTGAACATGGGTTTATGGAAACAGAGGCTGCAGTTGCCGTAAGGGATGGGGAAGGAGTGATTGTTTATTCCCAGGGGCAGGGAGTTTACGAAGATAGAAAGCAGATTGCTAGAATTTTAAATATCGACGAATCAAATGTACTTGTTCGTATGATTCCAAATGGCGGAGCTTTGGGTGGAAAGGAAGATTTGACTGTTCAGGGTTATGCAGCGTTAGCTGCTTTTATTCTTGGCTATCCTGTTAAGGTTAGACTTAATAGAGACGAATCCATTATGATGCATCCCAAAAGGCATCCGGTATCGATGAATTATGATATTGGCTGTGATTCTGATGGATTGTTGACCTATGTCGTTGCTAACTTTATTGGTGATACTGGTGGGCGCGCATCAGTTGGCATGAAAGTTATGGAAAGATGTGCTGGGCATGCCTGCGGCGCATATCATGTTCCATACGTCGACGTAGATGCATATGCTGTTATGACAAATAACATTCCTGCTGGTGCTATGCGTGGCTTTGGTGTAAACCAGGCGAACTTCGGTCTTGAGAGCGTAATTGATATGTTGTGTTTGGAGGGTGGTTTTGATAGATGGGAATTTCGTATGAAAAATGCCCTTAAGCAAGGTAGCATGACTACTACCGGGCAGATTTTAAGAGATGATGTTGGCTTGAAGAGTACTCTGATTGCTGTAAAGGAATACTATGATAAGGCAAGATTTGTTGGGATATCATGCGGAATTAAAAATACTGGTATAGGCAATGGAGTGATTGAAGGATCGAAAGTAAGTCTTGAGTTTGTGAGAGGAGATTATGTCGTTGTAAGGCATGGATGGACAGAGATGGGGCAGGGTGTTAATACAGTAGCAGTGCAGGCAGTGTGTACTGAACTTGGACTATCAGCAGATAACGTGAAGGTTGTTATTGATACTAGCGATGAACATAATACGGGCATGACAACTGCATCAAGAGCTACTTCACTACTGTGTAACGCTATCATTGATGCCTGTAGCCAAATTAAAGATGATGTTAATGGGCAAGATTATAGTGTGATTGCTGGAAAGAAATACATCGGAGAATGGACTGTAGACTGGACAAATGAGTTAGGATCTCGGGATGAGGATATACTTACTCATTATTCGTATAGTTATGCTACGCAGCTGGTTGAGCTCGATGATGACGGAAGGATTGTGACTGTGGTTGCTGCACACGATGCCGGAAAAATTATTAATCCTACTTTATTCGAGGGACAAATAGAAGGATCGATACATATGGGGTTGGGGTACGCAATTAGTGAAGAGTTAGTGCTGAAAAATGGTGTTCCTGATAATACTAGGCTCAGAAAATGTGGCATTCTACGAGCTAGAGAGATGCCGGATATTGTTGTATTGGGCATTGAGGTACCTGATTCTAATGGTGCTTATGGTTGCAAGGGTGTAGGGGAGATTGGCCTTGTTCCTACTGCCGGAGCTGTTGCTAATGCATTTGCTATATTTGATGGAGTAAGGCAGACTAGCTTACCTTTGAGTGAGGTTGCTTGCTGATCGTATATGAATACGTATATTTGTACCGAATGTGGCTGGAAGATAAGCACCAATGAAGTTCAGTATCTCTGTCCAATTGATAAATCTGTTCTTGATATTTGTATTGACTTCATTAATATTGATAGTACATTCTGGACTGATGATACTGAAGGTGGTTGGGACAAGTCAATTTGGCGATATGGCCAGGTTATTCCAACGGATGTACCCCCAGATAGTTCTGGTATTGTGAGGCACTTAGGAGGAACCCCCTTTTTCAGGTGTCCTGCAATTGAGGAGAAAAAGGGTCCTACTGTATTTATTAAGGATGACACTGTGATGCCATCTGGATCTCTAAAGGACAGGGCCAGCGCTGTAGTCGTAGCTGACGCTATTGCACGTAAATACTCAGGCATTATTACTGCTTCCACAGGAAATGCTGGCGTTGCATTAGCTGCCATGGGAGCCGCTGCTAATATAGCTACTATTATTTTGGTTCCACGCTCAACTCCACAGGCTAAGATATCCCAAATGATTGCGTATGGAGGCAATGTTATATTGGTTGAAGGCAGCTATAGCGAAGCTTTTGATTTGGTTATAGAAATTGTCGATGAACATGGAATTTACTGCAGGAATACAGCGTATAATCCTTTAACAATTCATGGTAAGAAGACAGTAAGCTATGAAATTGCTGAGCAGTTGGGATCTATCGCATGCCAATCAGGTGCACACACGTTTATAGCTCCAGATGTTATATTAGTTCCAGTGGGTGATGGTAATATTATTAGCGGTGTATATTACGGATTTAACGATTTGCTAGAAATGGGTTTAATAAAATCTATTCCTAAATTGTATGGGGTTCAGGTTAGTGGATCAAATGCTGTGGCCGCTTCATTTAGGCGAGGCGATGAATCAGTGAAGGGTATAATTGCTTCAACCAAGGCTGATAGCATATCAGCTGATAGACCTGCTGACGGTAATAGGGCGTTACGATCAGTAATTAGTTCAACAGGTGGATTCGTTACGGTTGATGAGGACGATATTGATAACTGCGTATTACAGCTGGCCTCCAGGACTGGTGTGTTTGCTGAGAAGTCTGCATCCATTGTGTATGGTGGATTACAAATATTGTATGAACAAGGTGTTGTTGATGAAACCGATAAAGTGGTTCTGCTTGTAACTGGGAATGGGCTCAAGACGCTTAATAATAAATCAGAAGTAGAATTGCCAACTATTGATGTCAACATTGGACAATTGACTGAAATAATATCTTCTATTATATAAGGCATGCGAGGTAATTATGATTGACTTGACTATAGACAAGAAAGTTGTGAAGAGAAATGCTCAAATAGCTGGGAGTAGAGGAGTTACTATTCCAACGTTTGCTCAGATGATTGATCACCATGCAATTCCTGAGAGCGTTAAAGAAGAACTGAGGGATATTGGTATGTGGGATATGCATCCACGAAATTTGTATAGGATTGGGTGGCATAATGAGGCTGTTGATCATGGAGGGGGATTCGGTTTGCCTAACTTTGTTGAATTTCCTAGCGAAATTACAGGAGTCGACGCTAGGATCATTGCTCTGATTGGTAAATGGTTTCCAACTGGGGCACATAAGGTTGGAGCTGCTTTTGGGTGTCTGGTTCCGAGATTGGTAACAGGCCAATTTGATCTTGCTAACCAGAAGAGTGTTTGGCCTTCAACAGGAAATTATTGTCGAGGTGGGGCCTATGACGCTGCCTTACTTGGATGCGAATCTATTGCTATATTACCTGAAGGTATGAGCAAGGAAAGATTCAAATGGTTAGAAGGCGTTGCTGGAAATGTTATTAAAACTCCAGGTAGCGAAAGCAACGTTAAGGAAATATTTGATAAATGCTGGGAGCTTAGGGAGTCTGGCGAAAACTTGATGATATTTAATCAATTCGAGGAATTAGGTAACTATTTGTGGCACTATACCGTAACTGGCCCGGCCTTTGTAGAGGTTGCTGATAAAATGGAGATTGATGAAGACGATGTTAAGGGATTTGTATGCTCAACTGGATCTGCTGGGACTATTGCTACTGGAGATTACTTAAAAGATAGATGGAAGAGAATGTTAATTGGAGCAAGTGAAGCATTGCAATGTCCTACGCTGTCAAATAATGGATATGGCTCTCATAGAATAGAAGGTATAGGGGATAAACATGTTCCATGGATCCATAATGTAAGAAATACTGATATGGTTATTGCTATTGACGATGTTAAGGTTATGAATGTGGCAAGATTATTCAATGATAAAGCTGGTCTTGGCGCTATAGAAAAGCTTGGTGTTAATCAAGCTTTTCTTGACGGTCTGAATCAGGCCGGTATTAGCGGCATTAGCAACATGATGGCTGCAATCAAAATGGCAAAATGGTACGAGTACGATTCTGATGATGTGATCTTTACAGTACTTACGGACGGTATGGAATTGTACAATAGTCGGCTTGATGAAATGTCTGCAGAATATGGTCCACTATCTGAGAATGGGGCAGAGATTATTTATCATAGAGACCTTATGGGTTTGTCTAAGGATAATGTTTCTGAGTTAGATTACTACGACAAGAAGAGAATACATAATCTAAAGTATTTTACATGGGTAGAGCAGCAAGGTAGGGATGTAGAGGAATTAGATCGTCAATGGTGTGATAAAACGTACTGGACTGGCGCTATGGAAACTGCCTGTGAGCTCGATTCATTAATTACTGAATTTAATGAGTACAGCAAGAATGGTGATGTATGAACTGGAGTGATGGTAATGAACGGATAGCTCTAATTAGTGTTACTGATAAGGTGGGCCTGGATGAGTTGGCTGTTTGTCTTATTGAGAATGATTGGACAATTTTGGCGTCTGGAGGTACTGCGTCACACATTAATGAATTGGGAATACCTGTCGTTGAGGTGTCTAGTTACACAGGATCGGACGAAATGCTGGGTGGTAGAGTAAAGACTCTTGAGTCAAAGATTTATGCCGGGATTCTTGCCAGAGATACCACTAAAGACATGAAGGAGCTTTCTGATAAAGGCTTTAGTACTATTAGATTGGTGGTAGGAAATTTGTATAAATTTTCTGAGATGGTTTCTTCCGGCGGGAGTAACAATGAGTGTATTGAATCAATAGATATTGGTGGCGTTGGGATACTAAGAGCTGCTGCAAAAAATTATAATAGTGTTCTATGTGTGAGCAGTCCTAGGCAGTACCAGGAAGTTATTGGATACATTAGATCTAATAAGGTATCTGTATCCGCAAGAAAAAGATTTGCCGGTGAATGTTTCGCTCAGATTGCTGAATACGATTTGGACATTGCTGAATATTTAGGCTTTTCCCGGTTTGATGTTACAGATAATGAGGGTGTGCCACTGAAATATGGTGAAAACCCACACCAATCTGCTAGATTGGTTGTTAATAATGACAGTAATTATCCATTAGGATGCAAATTATTGGCTGGGCCAGATTTGTCATACAATAATGTTTTGGATACAAATTCGGCGTTAAATTTACTTAATGAGTTTAAGCAGCAATGTGCTGTTGTTGTTAAGCATAATAGCCCGTGTGGAGTGGCGGTTAGTAAAAATATTGTTAATGCTATTACCAATGCTATCGAGTGCGATCCTGTTTCAGCTTATGGAGGTATAGTAGGAGTCAATGGAACTATTGACCTGGAAGCTGCTAAGTTGCTTAGTAAAAAATTCTTAGAGGTAGTTGTAGCAACTAAGTACACAGATGATGGGCTTAGGTATTTAGAATCTAAGAAAAGAAAAACTAAAATTCTGGAAATTGGGCTAGATTCCAACGAGCATGGTAATTCCCCAGAGATGAGAAGTGTTAGGCATGGAATACTTATTCAGACTGTCGACAATTATGATTCTTGGAGTAAATTAAGTTACGTAACAGAGATAAAACCTAGTAAACACGAGCTAAATGACCTTAAAATAGCATGGTTAACTGCTAAACATGTCAAAAGCAATGCAATTGTTCTCGCTAAAAACAAGATGACTGTAGGTATTGGTGGAGGACAACCTAGTAGAGTTAGATCAGTTCAAATTGCGGGTGAAAACGCAGGTTGCCGTGCTGTTGGATCAAGTATGGCTTCTGATGCGTTCTTTCCGTTTGATGATGGTATTGTTGAGGCACATAAAGCAGGTGTTCGATCAGTTGTTCAGCCAGGGGGATCAATTAGAGACGACGAGGTTATTGAAATGGCTAATAATCTTGGAATGAGTATGGTATTCGTGCCTAGTAGGCATTTTAAACACTAGTTATTTATTTTACTATAATTGCGTATAGGCATATACTAATAAGAAGAAATTTATGTTACTAAAACGACTAAATATATTAATAATAGGGGCATGCTTACCAGGTATAATTTTAGGTGTTGTTTTGTTGGGGTTTTTGAACCCCTGGATTATTGACTTCGAATATACTCGTTTAAAGATGTCTGACAGTATGTTTATAGACATTGGTGGTATAGAGGAGGCTCGAATTATTGCTATTGATTGCGTTGAGTATGTTATAGGTACTACTAAGGAAAACTATTTGGCGGAATTAGATGATGATCAAGGGCAGAGTATATTCAATTCCAGGGAAATCAAACATATGAAGGACGTTCGTAATGTGATTAAATCAATTTTATTATGGTCGAAATGGTCATTTTGGAGTGCTTTAGTTGTATTTTGTGTGTCACTTTATTTTAATTGGGTAACCTTGTCTACACTAAAAAGCCCTGTAATTTTTGTTAATTGGGCTTTTATTATCGTAATATTTACCATATTGATATATATTTTATTGAATTTTAATGCATTTTTTACTTCATTTCACGAACTATTATTTGAGGATGGTACATGGACATTTGCATCTACAGATATGTTAATTAGATTGTTTCCACTGAAATTTTGGTTTGATATTACAATCTATATAACCTTAGCTATACTAACTGAATGTGCTATTCTGCTACTGATAGTAAAGCGAATTTAAGCTCCAAATTTTTTCAAACGTTGTGAATGTGCTAAAATTAGGTTCATAAGGTACTTAGCTTTAATTGTACCAATTCCGCCTGTCGCACAACTTTCCTCTCCAAACATATTATTACTATCTCTCCTAACTGTTTCAGGGGCCCATATCAATAGTGGAACTGGGTGCCATGAATGTGCGCTCATTATAGATGGGGTAGAATGATCACCTGTTACAACAATTACAGAGGGATTAGCTTCAACAAGTATTTTGATATTTTTATCTATTTCTTCAATGATTTTAACTTTTCCACTATAGTCACCATCTTCACCACAACTATCTGTTTCTTTCACATGGATGTACAAATAATCAGACTGACCATCATCTAAAACATTTTTCGCCAGTTTAAATTGTTCATACACTTCCTTGCCTACATTTTCCACTATTTCCATACCAACTAATCGTGCAATTCCTTTATACATGGGATATGCAGCAATACAAGTTGCATTCAAACCATATTTATCTATAAAACTACGCAAACCCGGATTATGCGAAAATCCACGTAGTATCACCATGTTTGCATCTTTTCTATCTCCTAGAATTTCCTCTGCACTATCAATCCAATGATTCAAAATTTCCACAGTCCGATTAGCTTCTAAGTTTTTGGGTTTTGGTAATAATGGTTTTTCATTTATTACTTGAGGATCTGTATCATATACGGCATCGGATAATTCATTTCCTTTAAACACAGCAGCAAATCGATGCTGATTCACATGACGAAGCTCTATGTCAACACCTTCAATATCTATTTCTTTTAATAGCTCAACAAGGGGTTGAGCTATTTTATTAGAAATACGTCCAGCTCTACGGTCAACAATATTTCTATCTTGATCTGTAGTACAAAAATTGCCTCTTACAGCTACATCACTTCCACTAACATTCATACCCACTCCATATGCTTCTAAAATCCCTCTGCCTATTTGAGATGTAATTGCATCATATCCAAATAGTGACAAATGAGCAGGACCCGATCCAGGAGTGATTCCATAATCTATTGGTAATATCTGGCCTGTTGTACCTTCTGATGTAAGTATATCCAAATTAGGTGTTGAAGCATACTCAAGTGCAGTTTGCCCAGTTGACGGATGTGCTAAACCACCAATTCCATCAATTACTAAAACTATTATCTTAGTATTATTTGTTTTGATTAATGAACTTATTAGATCCATCGCAAAAATGACCTATTTATATATAACAAGGGCAGGTGTATACCTGCCCTAAAAAACATTCACTTTTTAAACATACTGCAAACAAACTATTGTAATGTCAATTCTGTTTCCTTATCAAAAAGATGTACATTATCAACATTAGTAGCTATTTTAACAGTATCTCCAACCTTAAAGTCAGTTCGAGGATCAACACGGGCTATCATGTCCTGATCTTGTACTTTAAGATATACAAATACTTCATTGCCCATCATTTCCATAACATCAACATTTGCTTCAATTGAAGATTCATTAGCTACACCAGGTGGTATAAAACTAGGATCATGTAAATCTTCAGGCCTAATACCAAAAATAATATCCTTGCCAACGTGCTTAGAATAAGCATCTTGCTTAGCACTTGATGTTGATAATTGCATATACCCAGTATCAATCACTAATCTACCATCTGACTGCATCAATTTACCATTTCCAAAATTCATACTAGGTGAACCTATAAATCCTGCTACAAATATGTTACTAGGATTATCATACAATACTTGTGGACTATCTATCTGCTGAAGAATACCATCACTCATTACAGCAATTCTTGTAGCCATAGTCATAGCTTCAACTTGATCATGTGTAACATATATAAATGTAGATTGCAACCTTTGATGGAGTTTAGAAATTTCTGCTCGAGTCTGAACTCTGAGTTTCGCATCCAAATTTGACAAAGGTTCATCAAACAAAAACACAGCAGGATCACGTACAATAGCTCTACCAACTGCTACTCTTTGACGCTGACCACCAGACAGTTGCTTTGGTTTTCGTTTCAAAAGCATTTCAATCCCTAAAATTTCTGCTGCATCAACAACTCGCTTCCTAATTTCATCTTTTGGTGTTTTACGGAGCTTTAATCCAAAAGCCATGTTATCAAATACAGTCATATGTGGATAAAGTGCATACGACTGAAACACCATAGCAATATCGCGATCTTTAGGAGCAACATCATTCACTACACGATCTCCAATAGATATTGATCCACCTGTAGTTTCTTCTAATCCAGCAAGCAAACGTAGAGCAGTTGTTTTACCACACCCTGATGGTCCAACTAAAACTAAAAATTCCTGATCTTCGACGTGTATAGACAGATCATTTACAGCTATAACTTCTCCAAAGTCTTTAGTAACGTTCTGGTATGTTACAGATGCCATACTATTCCTCCTAGCTTTAGAAACTCAATTAACTCATACATTATACATTACTTTGATTCACATGTTACTGTATAATCTCGAGTATTATTATTATATTACACCTAAATAAAAACAGTAACTGAAAATGAATTCTACTAACTCACTTGGATGGATTGAAGTAATTACTGGATCGATGTTTAGTGGCAAAACCGAAGAACTATTGAGAAGACTTCGTCGTGCAACAATAGCAAAGCAGTCAGTTCAAGTATTCAAGCCAAAGCTTGATCATCGTTTCGGAACAGATAAGGTTACTTCACATGCAGGCACTAACTCTCAGGCAATACCCATTGCTAGTAGTAAAGAAATACTTAGTAATCTTCAATACAACACAACAGTCGTTGCTATAGATGAAGCTCAGTTCTTCGATGACAATATTGCAGATATTTGTGAAGACTTAGCTAATAGAGGCATGAGAGTCATAGTTGCTGGATTAGATCAAGATTTTAGAGGAAATCCATTTGGCCCCATGCCAAGGATATTGGCATTATCAGAAAAAATAAGCAAACTAAGAGCAATATGTGTTGTGTGTGGTACCGATGCTTCTCGAACGCAACGAATGATTGATGGAAGACCTGCATACTATGAAGAACCTACTGTAGTAGTTGGAGGAAGTGAAAGTTATGAAGCAAGATGTCGTATTCATCATGAGGTACCACACAGAAAATGATTGTAAAATATCAAAATCTAAAATACAGGTCACTATGGGAACAGCTATTTATAAAACAATTAAGAATGATAATATCGATGTACTAATTGATTCGCACTCATTGCAAAGTCGTATAACAGAATTAGCTGTAGAGATTACTAACGACTATGCAGGACAGCATTTTATATTGGTTTGTATTTTGAGAGGTGGTGTCCTTTTTCTAAGCGATCTAATGAGACAGATTTCAATACCTCATCACATTGACTTCATGGCAGTATCATCATACGTAGATGGTATTACAAAATCTGAAGGCAGAGCCCGTATAACCATGGATCTTCTAACAGATATAGAAAATATGAATGTAATTTTAGTGGAAGATATAATAGACACTGGACACACATTAAAACACGTACTGAATCTTCTCAATAGTAGATCCCCTAAAAGTCTGCGAGTCTGCACTTTACTCGATAAACGAATACGGCGGGAAGTCGACATAGAGATTGACTACATTGGATTTGAGATACCTGATAAGTTTATTGTTGGTTATGGTCTCGACGATACAGAAGGATATTGGAGAAACCTACCTTATATCGGTGTGAACAAATAAGACATTTCGTACTGATAGTATAAGAATTAGTTTCAACCAATCAGAATATGAATAGTCAGATCACAAAAATACCAAAACTTAATTTTCCAGAGATTTATTTTAACGTATATAAATTATTACAGCAAGATAATAATTCGGTATGGTTAGTAGGAGGCGCAATTAGAGCAATGGTCCTTAACCAACAAGTCTGCGATCTAGACTTCTTAGTATCACAAAATGCAATCCTTGGTGCCAAACGAATAGCTAATCATTTGAACGGAAGTTTCTATATATTAGATAAAAAAAGGGGGGTCGGACGTGTATTGCTCCATAACCAAAACAACATGTCTATCGATGTATCAACCATCCATCCTGAAGGACTTGAGACAGATTTAAAGAATCGTGACTTTACAATAAATGCAATAGCATACAACTGTAAAACTAAAGACTTATTTGATCCAACAGGGGGATTACAGGATTTACAGAAGAATACAATTAGCATAACATCCAAAAAATCATTTATCAATGACCCAATCAGATTATTACGAGCAATACGATTAGCAGTAGATTCTAATTTTGTAATTGATCAAAATACCAAGAAAGCTATGCGCCAAAACATAATAACTGTCAATCAGACATCACCAGAAAGGGTTCGTGATGAACTTATAAAATGTATCGATGGCGCAGACCCAAGCAAAGCAATTGCACTATTAACACACATGAACATTTTAGAAAAATTTATCCCTGATCTAAACCAATCAACAGGCATAGGAAATTATGAACAATCCGTAAAGCAATATAAGTGCCTTCAAGATTTACTTGGAGTAATTTTCAATACCGGAAATAGAGATAGAGCAGTTCAATATAAATTAGGGTATTTTTTTTCAACTATATTTCAAGACAAATCCAAACTTCAAAAATATCTATTGACGAATACATCTGACAAACGAACCCTTACACAAATTATGGCTCTAGCTGTCCTTCTAAAGACCACATTATCAAAAATAGATACTAAATATAATAATTATTTGAAGTTCAGCAATAATGAAGTACACATGCTAAAGGCTATGAGTTCAACCGCTGACATAACTGACTCGATAGATAATCACAATAATTACGAGCAATTACGTAACTATACAGCAAAATCAATTCACAGATATCACAAAAAACACAAAAATCTAGGTATTTGTATAGCACTAATCAGCCTTTCAGAAATAATGGCATATTATGGCACCGATTTGCCACACAGCATCTGGGAACACAGTCTTCATAGTCTCCATATAATAATAGACGCTTACTTCAACAAATATCATCAAATTGTAGATCCACCTCAACTATTAAATGGCAACGATCTAATATCAGAATTTCAGGATATACCTGGAACAACAATTGGCAAAATCCTTAACTTAATAACAGAAGAGCAAGTTAGTGGACAAATTAATAATAAATCTGATGCAATGAAATATGCAAAACAGATATATGAATCGGAAAAATAACATACTTCTACATAGTGTAGGGAGCCTTATTCAAAGATTGATTTGCTAATGCTAGTGATAAGTGTTATTATATCAAGCTATGAGAATAAACAATAAACATACTACATTAGAGGAATCACTCCGGCACTATAATCAGATTGTAAGAGAGAGTCGTAGTCCTAATACTGCGCGTTCCTACAAACAATCCATTGAAAAATTTACTGAAATGTTAACTGAACATGGAATTGACCTAACTAATTCCCTTACTAATAACCTCAAGGAAGAATTTGTACTTCACTATATCCAAAAACTAAGAAAATATGCTCCAGCTACAGAACAACTATACCTTACTGCAGTAGTAGGATTTTATGAATTCCTGTCGTCTGAATATAACATCAAACTAAACTTAACTAGAGTACGCACAATAATAAAACGGCGACAACGCAAAGTAGCCCAAAAGCTCCCCCAATTCCCACGCGAAAACATAGATAAAATAATTAGGATAGTATTAACCACAAAACCCACACCAAACGATGATGAACGCAGCATATTACGTTTATATCGTGACAAAGCTTTTATAGTTACATTAGCTGATACTGGCTTAAGAATCAGCGAAGCGTGTAGTTTAACACGCGGCCAATACGACAGTAATGAACGCCAAGCAATAGTAATAATCAAAGGAGGCCAAGAAAGTATAGTACGCTTTTCTGAGCGAGCACATAATACAATAACTCATTACTTAAAACTAAGGTCAATTCAAGACGGCAGCTCACGAAAAGCACTAACCAGTTTACCCTTATTCGCAAGACACGACCTAGGTAGTAGCAATAAAACACTACCCATAAAATCAATGGGAGCCCGTAATATCATCAACAAATGGGTAAACACTGCCCTTGGATCAGATCATATAGGGACTATAACACCCCATTCATTTCGACACTATTTTGTCACAATAGTACTTAAAGCATCCCAAGGTAACCTAAAGCTAGCGCAAAAACTAGCTAGACATAAAAGCATTGCCATAACACAAAGATATGCACACCTAACAGATGATGATCTTGATAGGAGCTATAACGACATATTTAATGATTAATTATACAATTGGTGCAGATGTTCATGCCTATACGCAATATATAAGCAAGACAGAAATTACTATATATTGGTTGAATACAAAGTAGATGGTGGCTCCTTAATTGCAACTGTATATGTATAAAGTATATAAATATTTGTAGAATGGAGCAATATTTTGGACAAAATCAACAAGCGTACTTACAATAGTACCACTCCTAGTAAGTACATGGGTACTATGGAACCTATCAAGTTGTCAAATATAGCAGGAAATATTTTCAGAGCTATATTAGGTATAGTAAGATACATATTTTTTACTAGCATATGTGGAATCGCATTCTATTTTCTTTTGCGAAGCATATAAAATAGTATTATATCAACATTTGTATTGCGTAAATCTCCCAATCAAGCTAGCTGGGAGGTCACCAGTCAACTTAACACTGTCTGGGCCATGATGAACGTCTATTGATATTGCATATTC
>PBHR01000041.1 GCA_002720275.1 Methanobacteriota archaeon | reverse complement strand
TGGAAAAAAATTAAACATACCAACAATAAAGCCTTACTGCGCATCTGTATGGTCCTTAAGTGATACCTTCAAAGGCTTTGTTCTATGTGGTGTTTTTCCGTATTACTCATAACATTTGTATTTTTACATCATTACATGGCGGAGGATTTGGAAGTCAATTGGGGTGAGGAGCCGTCATTAAAAGAGAAATTTAAGAAAACTAGTGATAAAACTGTTGAGATTAGTAAAAAAGCAATGAACAAATCAGTTGAAGTAGGCGGCAATATTGCATCAGAAGTCAAAAAAGGTGCAAAAAAAGCTACTGAAAAATCTATGGAGATAGGCAGTAATATTGCATCAGAAGTCAAAAAAAGTGCTAGTAAATTAAGTGATTCTTCAAAAAATGTAAAAAATAAATTCATCGATAATATTGAGAAAAAAAGAGATGAATTGAAGGAAAAACGTGAACTAAAAAAAAGTTCTAATAACTCAGAACAAAATTCTGAAACTCAAACTACTCCTCCAAATAATGATATTATAGAAGTAATTGAAGAAAATAAAGAAGAAGACAAGATTATACTATCAAAAAAAGAATATCAAAATCTTTTAGCAAATAATGAAAAAAATAATTCATTTAAGAGTGCAGATATTAAAAAATTAAAGAATAAAAATAAAAAAAATGAGACTTTTTTAATTGAAGTATCTAATTCATTAAATGATATTATGAGTGTCTTGAGTGTTACAATTGTTTTTGCAGCTTTATTGGTTGGTGTAGAATATTATTTGAATTCAAATCCACAAAAAATAGGTGAAATTTCCATTGAGTTTTTAATTTGGCCAATTGGTACTGCAATTTGGAGCTTTTATATTCTTAACAAATTAGCTAAAGCCCGAACCTTCTTAAAAATGCCATTAGGAATGAGAATTCAAACCGCAATAGGAGTGGGGCTGGCTACGGAACTTGCATTGATTTTATCTACAGATACTGCCATAGTAACAAATATTTGGGGATGGACGGCAATTGTTGCATTAACTACAATATTACTTTCAGGATTTTTAAAAGGGTTTATTGGATCTTTTTATTCAAAATTCAGAAAAGATAAGGAAATCATAGATATTGATTAAAATTATCAAAAAATATTTAGGCGTGCCTAAATTTCCTTGTGATGAGTGGATAATGCCTAACTGTTTTGATTGCCAAGAAAATTCAAAATCTGGATTTAATATATTTTCTGATAATCTGCAAGAAAATATTGAATTGGTAGAAGAAATTTTTTTACAACAAAAAAATTATTTGGAAATTAAACATGATGAGAAAAAAAATGGTTGTAGAAAAATTAAATCCAAAAAAATTAAAGATAAATGTTGTGAAAAATACGTTAAGAAAGGTAAGAATTGTAAAAAATGTCCATTAACAAACATTATTAGAAATTAACACCATGTCGGTTTTTCATCCTCATATTCTTCTAAATAATAACTGAAATCATCATTATTATTGAACAAAGATTCTTTGATAATCAAAGAACAATTTATTGGAACATCCTCATTCTGGGAATTAAGCAAAATTTTATCCCATTTTATCCAAATTCCTTCTTCATCGTCAGTAAAACTAATCCTAATCATTTGAGTTAAATTATAAGATTCAGAATTACCATTTTCTAATGTCCATTCTCCAGTAGAGTTTAGCATTAAAGAATTACCATTTAAACTCCAAATAGAAATATACATCATGCCATCATCATAACTATTGTCTTCATTAAAAATTAATTCTTGTCCATCTGATTTAACCCAAGTTCCAATAAGTGGCTCTTGAGTTTTTGGAATATTGAAAGCAATAATACTTAATAGAATTAGGCTTATTAGCCCTAGAGCAATTAATCGATTCTTCTTGTCAGAAAATGGTTCCAAAATGATATGGATAAAGGCTTCAAAATAACTTAACATTATTTTAAATTTAGATTCTTGTTGGCTAGTCCTTTCTCTATTTTTTTTGTTGTTTTGATCTTTTAAATTTAAAACGTCAATTAATGCTGCAACTACAGATTCTGCATCAATTTTTCCTGAATCAATATTCTGATCTTCATTTGAATTTTCTAAAGTGAATTTTGGGAAATATTGTTTTGTAAATTCTAATGCTTGTGATTCTGAATATCCTTGAGAAATCAAATCATCATAATAATTCTTTGAATCACTCATTAAATCACCAAACATATTTATGAAATTTTAATTGAACTAGGAGATTCTTCAATACCCTCGTCATCATAAAGGGACCCATTCCAATGAAGTATACCACTTAAAGTTAAAAATCCCCATAAAATTAATGGGGGTGCTAACTCAATACTAAATGAAAATTTGTAAATAAATGGAGGGGTTAATTGAGCACTTAATTCGAAGCCATCACCTTCAGTAATTGCTAACATTACAATAATCCAAATAAAAATTGAGCCAGCAATTATTGATGTCATTCTAGCAAGCGTTTTTTCGTCTTCAATTAAAAAATAAATACTGGCTAAAATTATAGAATTAAGTAAACCATAAGTGGCTCCATAAAAACTTTGAGAAGCAATATCAGATTGTATCAATGGAACTAATGCTCCAAATAATGTATGTGGTACTGCTACTATAACTAACCAAATTTTGGGATTAAATATTTTTCTTACGTCTAAATCTAATATTTGTTTTCTATTCATTTTTTCCACTCTCATATTTCTTCTTCTATCTTATTCAATTCATTTAACCTAGATTTTGTTCTATTAAATGCGACTCCTAATCCAATACTAATTAAAAATGAAACAAATAATAGCGACAGTAAAACTGATGTCTCTAGTTCTAAAGAGTTTGATTGACTATTTGATTCTAAATCTGAAGCTTCATTCACCACTATCATATCTCCTGCTTTTTTAGGATGTGCATCAATTAAATCAATAAATCCGTCTCCATCATCGTCATTATCAAGGTTATCACCAATACCGTCACCGTCTGTATCTAATGATTCACTTGAATCTAATGGAAATGCATCAATTACATTCAATACCCCATCTCCATCAGAATCTTCATCTACTGAATCAGGTTTTCCATCACCATCATAATCTCCAGTAAAACTAGCATCAGTACTAAATTTATCATAAATATCTAGAACTCCATCATTATCATCATCTAAATCTTCAATTAATGTTGTTGAAAATCCGGGAGGGCACTTAATAACATCTGGGTCTCTGTCCTTATCTGTATCTGTCCAAGCACATCGATCATAAGGGAAATCGTCCCAAATATCAGGGACTCCATCGTTATCGTCATCAGTATCGGCATTATCACCTAGAGCATCACCATCAGCATTTGTCCATTCAGTTGCATCATATGGATAATCATCAAATTCATTGACAAAACCATCTCCATCAATATCTGAATCTTGTGCATCTGGAATATCATCATCATCTAAATCTGAAATAACAATAATTTCCTCATCTTCAGAGTCAAGAATCCCATCTCCATCAGCATCTGTATCGTCTTCATTTATGGTTCCATCACAGTCTAAATCATTTAAGATTGAACCTGTAGTATTATCTTTATCATCACAATCTAATCTAGTCTCACCATCCATCTCAAACTCAAGTATACCATCATTATCATCATCTTTATCTGCATTATCTCCGACACCATCATCATCAAAATCTGCCCACTCAGTAGCATCTAATGGAAACTCATCTTCATCATCATTTATACCATCATTATCATCATCAGGATCTGCATTATCACCTAATTGATCCCCGTCAAAATTTGACCACTCATTAGCATCCAATGGGTATTCATCCTCTGTATCGACTACACCATCATTATCATCATCTAAATCAGCATTATTTCCTATACGATCTGAATCGGTATCTTCATGCTCAGTTTCATCACAATCAAATTCGTCATTAACATCTAAATAACCATCATTATCGTCATCTTCGTCTGCGTCATTATTTATTCCATCATTATCACAATCTTGAGGAGCCGTTGTGCCTCCTCCGTTATTATTACCTTGATTATCTGAATTATCGCTATCACTGGAATCGCTACTATCGCTGGAATCACTACTATCACTGGAATCGCTACTATCGCTACTATCGCTAGAACTTGAGTCATCTCTATCATCACATTCATCATCATCCCATTCACATTGACTATCTGAATTACAACCTTGTTCATCATCTTCATAGGTATCTTCACAATAATCATCATCATCTCGAGCATCTGCAAATTTATCTTCTGATGATAATGAATCTAATGGTATAGCACCAGTAGAAAATAGAAAGGGCATCAACAGGATTATAATTATCAAAAAATCAAGTAATTTTGAATTCATATTGAACCACCATATTCTAGATAAACGTTCCACAAATTAATTCTATTTAGGTTCACCTAAAAAATAAAATATAAATTTAATAATTAAATCTAAATTTAATCGTTAACAATTGTTATTTACTAATCATCAATGATATCTTCAAAGACCTAATTTAATGTCATATAAATATGGGAAAAAAGAAAGGTGTTTTATGCCACCTTACTTCACTTCCAAATCAAAATTTAGAAGACGCCAAAAAATTCATTGCATTACTATCTGAAAATAATGTTAATGCTTGGCAAATGTTACCAATTACTCCACCAGACAATCATAATTCTCCCTATGCTTCTTCATCAGCTTTTGCTGGCTGGGATGAATTGATTACAAGCAATAATCATATTTCAGCAAAAGAGGACTCTTATTGGATAGATGATTGGGCATTATTTTGTTCAATAAAATCACATTTCAATGATATCCCTTGGACTCAATGGCCAATTGAACTGAGGGATAGGCACCCTGATGCCTTGGCTGAATGGAGAGGGAAAGCAGAATATAAATCTAAAATCTTAGATCAAAATAAATTTCAAGCAGGATGGGATGAACTTCACAATTTTGCAAATAAAAAAAATGTATCATTAATTGGAGATGTCCCCATTTTTGTTGCACATGATTCTGCAGATGTTTGGGCGCACAGGCATCTCTTCCAACTTGAAGATGATGGGCATCCTAGTTTAGTTTCTGGAGTTCCCCCTGATTATTTTAGTGAAGATGGTCAAAAATGGGGAACTGTACTTTATCAATGGGATGCGCATGAAAATGAAAATTACAAATGGTGGAAAGAGCGTATTTCTAGGATGCTAAATCTCTTTGACGTCATTAGAATTGATCATTTTAGAGGTTTTCACTCGGCTTGGGCAATACCAATAGAAGATGAACATGCAAGAAACGGTTTTTGGCAAGAAGGGCCTGGACAAAAAATAATTGAAGAGATTATTGAAACCGCGGGTTCTTCAAATAGAATCATTGCTGAAGATTTGGGTATAATCCCTCAAGAAGTAATTGAACTAAGAGAAAAAAACAAATTAAAAGGCATGGCGATTTTACAATTTGGGTTTGAAGGTGATTTATCAAAAAATCCCCATTTCCCTAAAAACATCAAACAGGATTTGGTAGTTTATACTGGAACACATGACAATGATACCACAAAAGGTTGGTTAGAAAATTTAGATCAAAGCTCTTTTTCAAGAATTAAAAATATTGCAGACACAGAAGAAATAAATGTTGATACAATTATTAAATTAGCATTATCTTCTAATTCTGAATTAGTAATTATTCCATTACAAGACATACTAAAATTAGATTCGGAATCAAGGATGAATACGCCAGGAACCATTGAAAATAATTGGAAATGGAAGTTTTTATGGAATAATTCACTAAACAGTCAGATGCATTGGTTTGGGACATTATGATAACCTGCTTTCATTCACCTATACTTGAATGGGAATCGTTGGTTACTTGACAGCAGAGATTGGCCTTTGGTCTGAACTTCATACATATTCTGGAGGATTGGGGGTTTTAGCAGGCGACCACGTTAAATCTGCAGCAGATGCTGAAATAGATCTTGTAGGTATTACTCTCCTGTATAGAGAAGGATATGGAAGGCAGCATATTGATGAAGATGGAAATCAATCTGAAACTTTTGCAACAATAGATCCCGCAGAGCATTTAATTGATACTGGACTTGAATTATCACTACCTCTTGATGGTGGAAATCTTTTTTCAAAAATTTGGAAAGTGGAAATAACGGGGGAAACTGGACATCGTGTTCCTGTTTATTTTCTTGACACGCAACACCCGGAAAATTCAGATTTACATCAAAAACTAGGGGCTCGTCTTTATGGTGGTGATGATTCTGTTAGAATTCGACAAGAATATCTACTTGGCGTAGGGGGTGTAAAACTATTACATCTTTTAGAGAAAGATATTGATGGTTTACATCTTAATGAGGGGCATTGTACATTTGCCCTTTTAGAAATGCTAAAAATGGGCTGGAGTCGCAATGAATTACAAAAAAGGACTCTATTTACAACTCATACACCAGTTCCTGCTGGGCATGATAGATTTGAATGGGATGAGGTGAAATCAGTCCTTGGCGATTTATTTCCCAATGATGCTAAAGAATTAGTCATACAAGCAGGGGATCCAGAAAATGGAAATAGATGTTCAATGTCACATCTTGCAGTTGCATTATCTGGAAAAATAAATGCTGTTTCAAATTTGAATGCTTGGGTCGCATCAGATATGTTTGGAGAGCACCATATAAATCCAATTACAAATGGAGTACACCATAAAACTTGGACTTCACCAACTATGAAACAATTATTTGACAAACAATTACCTGGGTGGAGAAGTGATCCAACTCAATTGGGTTATGCAGGTAATATTTCTGATGAAGACATTTTACATTCAAGAGCAGAAAATCGTGCTATTTTTAGAGAATTAGTTAAAGCCTCAAATGATGTTGAATTAGATGAAAAGTGTCTAACAATTGGATTTGCAAGACGTTTTGCCACATACAAAAGGGCAAACTTAGTTTTTAGTGATTTAGAAAGACTGCGTTCTTTTGGTGCTGGAAAAATACAATTTGTTTTTTCTGGAAAAGCACACCCACGAGATGAAGGTGGAAAACAATTAATTCGTGAAATCTATGGTAGTGCAAAAGAATTAGAAAAGGAAATCCCTGTTGTATTTCTTGAAAATTACGACATGGCGACTGGGCTTGCTATGACTAGTGGTGTTGATATTTGGTTGAATAATCCAATACGACCATTTGAAGCATCAGGAACATCTGGGATGAAGGCTGCAATGAATGGCGTACCTAACTGTTCAATTCTTGATGGTTGGTGGCCTGAAGGTTGTCAGCATGGAGTTAATGGTTGGAAAATTGGAGATTCTGAAAATGATAGGGATGATGAAAGGGATGCAAATTTTGTCTATAATGTTTTAGAAAAGGAAGTTCTTCCTGCTTGGGAAGAAGGTGGTTCAGTTTGGGCAAACATAATGCGTTCAAGTATAGTTACATCATCAAGATTTACTGGAGCGAGAATGATTTCAGAGTACAAACGCTTCTATGAAGCATTTAATTTAAATGACTAAGCAAATCCTCAACAAGTTCTTGCTTTTATCCGCAATTAAAGATATATGACCATGTCCTAATTCCAAATTGTGGCGTCGTTAAACTCCATCCTTTTTACGTGAAATTACAAAAAGTGCTATAGAGGCTAATATTACAGAGATTAGTAAAATACTTTTTACAATTACTGCTTTTGACATGAACGTGCGTTTTTGATTATAGTCTTCACAATCAATGATTAATCCATTTTCATCTTCAATAATACAAATCTGGTTGACCTCTTCGTTGCACTCTTCCCAATCACCATTCCATATACCTCCAGCTTCTTCACATTCTTCTTGACTACTATTATCATCATTAGAGTTGTCTAATGTATTATTTTGATCTATAGTTATATTTGTCAAATTAGTTGTATTATTCTCAATATTATTATTGACATTGTCATTTATTGTATCATCTTCATAAGTACAATTTCCATCATCTTCTTCGGCATTCACATCATAGTTTGTTGCATTAATGTCTGTACAACCAATTATAATTTCAGGTTCTTCTATTATTTCGGATTCGTTTGAAGAATTATTTTCACGAATTAAAACTGAAACACTATTCGAAGGAATTGTTAGTAATCCTTCTAAAATACTAGCAGAACCAAATGCATTAGTGTAATTAGCCAAATTAAGAGATATTGAATCGTTGGATTCACCACGATTCAAGACTACTAAAGCAGATGATTTTTCAGTCGCTCTTTCGAAAACAAGAACATCTGGTGAATTGTATAATGATTCATACGTACCTCTTCTTAAAGCATCAGATTGTAATCTAAGTTGACCAAGTTTGCTAATATTCTCCTGTAATGAAAGTTCTCTTTCATTCCAATTTGTTGATTCACGGAATGAATGGCGATTATCTGGATCTGCACCACCGAATTCTCCATATTCGTCTCCATAGTAAATCATAGGTGCACCTGGTGTTGTAAGTAACCATCCATATGCTTGCAGTGAAGCTTGATATGGTTCATCATTACCTGGCTGACCTGGTAATCCATCCTCACTCCATTGATTCCAAGCATCTCCAGTTCCAGTATCTGCTCTACTAATTATTCTAGGAACATCATGACTACCAACAAAAGGAACCATGATGGAACCTTGTTCATATTGATCTTGACTTCTACTTGTCCAATAATCTAAATGTTGATAATTTTCATTTCCCGTAGTAAATACATTATCTACAACCGCATGATATAATACAAAATCTGCTTGACCATCTAAACCGTTTTCACCCATATATCGATTAATTGTTTCATATTGTTCTTGATTATCAGACAATTCATGACCTACCCAACCCATGGCAGTTTCTCCCTTAAGGTAATAATCAGTTCCAGCAGTTTCAAATCTTTGACTTATTCTATCTACCAAATTTGTAATTGCTAAATCTTCAACATGTTTTACTGCGTCTATACGAGCACCATCTAAATCAAATTCTTCAAGCCACCATAATGCATCTTCAATAAATTGTTCAGAAGCATTCCTATTTTTCCAATTAACATCGGGCATGTATGATGTAAATTGACAATCTAATCTATTCTCTGTCCAGTCACAAGTTGAGGTCCCACAAATGCATCCTTGATTGAACCATTCAGGATTGTTTTGATAATATGTATGATTTTCATGTACATGATTTACTACATAATCCATCATTACTCTTATTCCAACATCATGAGCTGCATTTACCATTGATTTGAGTTGTTCTTCTGTTCCAAGTCTTGGATCTACTTGCCTTGGTTCTACAGGCCAATAACCATGAAATGATGAAACGTCATGAACCCCATCTGATGCTTTTCCAGTTCCATTTGCTCCAGTATTGAAAGGAGTTAACCAAAGAACATTAACTCCCATGTCTGAGAAATATCCGGATTCTATCATTTGAGTTACTCCTTCTAAATCTCCTCCTTGCCAGTCTGCACCTTGTGCAGCTCCTGTTGAAATTGGATCATTAGAGGTATTTCCATTAACAAACCTATCAGTTAAAATCATGTAAATTAATGAATCCTCCCAAGAAAATTCTGCTTGCTCACCAACCCAAAAAGGTACAAGTTCGTCATAAGCAATGTTTCCATTTGTATCATTAATTTCGAGATGTAAAGTATGCTTTCCATTCTCAAAGTTTGAAATGTCTAAAGTCCATTGCATCATATCTGAATTCCAACTTGATCCGCTTAAATCACTTGGTGTTCCATCAGGCCCTGCACCATCTATTCCGGAAATAAAGGTAACAATTAGCACTTCATCTTGGAGATTAATTTCAAATGTTGGCCTTGCTGAATCTTTGACTCTAACTATTGAGTTTTCATAATCTCCACAATACCCACGATAAGGATTAGAAGGGTCAAAGATATATTCACCATCTACTCTAAATTTGTAACAATAAAGCCCTTCTGTTAAATTTAACTCTCCAATCCAAACACCATTATTTTCCATCATTGTAATTGGTTCGCTCCAATTCCATTCACCAAATAATTCAACAGTTGTTGCTGAACCAACCCAAGAAAATTGGGTAAACCCATTACCATTATTTTGTGTGGGTTGATTTGCTTCAACTTTAACCAATGGTGAAATTATTACAAATACGAATAATAAAAAAATTAACAAGGATTTGCGCATGATTAACACTACTCTTTGCTGAACAAATTGTTTGCTGTTTCAACCAAATCGTCAATGTGCCTACATAAAAATGATTTGACAAAATCATTAGCAGGATTATTGTAAGCCTCTAAAGGTGGTGCATGTTGCTGTAAAACCCCTTTATCTAAAATTGCAACTCTATCTGCTAATGTCATTGCTTCTATTTGGTCGTGAGTGACATAAATTGTAGTCGTTCCCAATTCATCATGTAAGCGTCTTATTTCATTACGCATTTGATGCCTTAATTCTGCATCTAAATTTGATAATGGTTCATCCATCAAGAGTACTTTTGGTCTGCGAACTAATGCTCTTCCAAGGGCCACTCTTTGTCTTTGACCTCCACTCAATTCCTTAGGTTTATTATCAAGATAATCTATCAACTCAAGCATTTCTGCTGCTTCCCGAACACGCAATTTTATTTCTTGATCATCTAATTTTTCATCACCTTTAGCCATTCTTAAACCGAAAGATAAATTCTCAGAAACAGACATATGGGGATATAATGCATATGATTGGAAAACCATTCCAAGCCCCCTTGCTCCCGGTGGCAAATGATTTATTTTCAATCCATCAATTTCAATTTCACCCTCAGTAATTTCTTCAAGGCCTGCTAACATCCTCAAAGTTGTTGATTTGCCACATCCTGAAGGGCCTAATAAAACTAAAAATTCTCCATCTTTAATTTCTAAATTTAGTTCCTTTACAGCCTCTGAACCATCATCATATCTTTTTGTTACATTCTTATATTCTACTTCTACCATTTTATCACCCTTTAACTCCGCCTAAAGAAAGTCCTTCAATCAAGAACTTCTGGAAAAACAAAAATAACAATGCTACAGGTAAACTAACCAATAAACTTGCAGCTGCAAAATCTCCCCAAGCTTGACCTGTTGAAGAGATTAATGAGGCCAATCCTACTGGTAGAGTATACATATCATTTGATGTGTTGAAAGTTAATGCCAAAAGAAATTCATTCCAAGCGGCTAAGAAACTAAACAAAGCAGTTACCGCAACTGCTGGCAAAGATAAAGGCAATACAACCTTAGTAAAAACTTGAAATTGATTACAACCATCTAATGCTGCTGCTTCTTCTAATTCCCTTGGAACAGTATCAAAGAATCCTTTCAACATCCAAACACATAGAGGTAGTGCTGTAACACAATATGCCAAAATTAATCCTAAATGGGAATTCAATAAACCAAGAGTTTTCATTACCAAGAAATAAGGAACTAAAATAATGATTCCAGGAAACATTTGCACTAAAAGGAAAGAAAACATGGAGAAGTCTCTGCCTGTAAATTTGTATCTACTGAATGCATAACCTGCGGGAATTGCTATTGTTAAACCTAGTAAACAAGTTCCAATGCTTACAATTAATGAATTCGTCATCCAAGTCCAAAAAGAGTCTCCAGTGAGTATTTTTGAAAAATGTTCACCCGTAAATGAATCTCCGATCTTTCCACCTAATGCATTACCTGGTGAAACTGCAATATCAAAAATCCAAATTAAGGGTATTAATGTAAGAATCACAAAATGGATTAATGTAACATGAGAAGCAATTCTAGAATACAGACCTCCAATTTCTGAATTCCTCTTCAAACCATATTCGACTGCAGAAATTGATAACTCCCTAGATGTCCAAACAGAAATTGGTTTACTAGAAATCCAATATAGGGATATTAAACCTGGAACAATTAACCAAGATTGTGCCCAGATATTGAAAATATTAGGTTGTAATGAAATCAATCGCAGAAAACCAATCCCTACAATGATTCCACTAATTTGTAAAGAAATATTTCTTCTTGATTTTTGTTGAACTTCAGGAAGGCTAACCCTTAATGAAGCCAATAAAACACATCCAAAAACACCTAAAATTAAATTATTAAAATCGTCTCTTAAGACATCAATAGTAAGAAGCAAAATATTGGCAATAACTGCAACAATAAGCCATCTTCTCAAAGTTATAATCTCTATTGGAACATACCAAGATTTCATGGATTTTTCATTAATCATATAGACGCCTCCGTTGCATTTGTTTGTTTCATATAAGTCCAAGAAAATGCTACAAGCATCATGAAAATAATTACTGACCATGCAGCAGCAACTCCGTAAGCTCCATCTCTAAAAGCAACATCGTAAACATATGTAATGAGAATGTCCGTTTCACCAGGCTCTCCAAAATTAAGATCAGGGCCCCCATCGGTCATCAAATAAATGACATTAAACATGTTAAATGTCCAAATAAATCCTAGCAAAGATAAAGGAACTAATGCACTTTTTAAATTTGGTAAAGTAAGATGCCTAAATGCATTCCAACCCGTAATACCATCAACCTCTGCGGCTTCGTACATATCCCTAGGTAATGCTTGCAATGCACCACTAATTGACATCATCATAAACGGTACACCCAACCAAATATTTACTAAAATTACAATTATTTGAGCCCCCGTTGGGTCTGATAAGAAATTAATATCTGTTCCAAGTAAATCATTGATTAATCCGCTAGGTTGAAACATACCTTTCCAAACTAAAACAGAGATGTATGAAGGTACTGCCCAAGGTAGCAATAAAAGTGTCCTATAAGCGGTCTTTCCTCTAATATTACTATACTGTAAAATTAATGCTAAAAATAACCCTAATCCAATGTGTGCTGAAACATTAGCAATAGTCCAAACTAAAGTAAACAAAGTAACTCTAATGAATCCAGATGCCGTTATTACTTCCCAAAAATTTGCTAAACCAATGAAAGATTGCTCGCCTAAATGCGTTTGATCCGCATCAGTAAATGATAACCAAAAACCATAGATTACGGGATAAAATGTCAATACAACTAGTGCTAAAACTGCAGGTGCAATATACAAATGAGCAAATCTTGAATTTGTTCTACCTAACTTTCTATCTCTACCTGCCCCAATACTCAATAAAGCAATTAAAGATACCACAATAGCTCCTATTGCAAACATTACAGGAGAAGTGTCTCCTGCTTCTGGAATAATATCTACACTCACGGTATTTTCATTAATAGAAAAAATTAATTCATCATCTTCATAAACCTCAATATTGTGTAATTTTCCAGGAATCATGCCAGTCAACGTACAATTAAATGAAGTTGAATTATCGGGTATTATTCTAGTTTGTTCAATCTGTTGTAATTCAATTCCACTTGAATCGCATGTGTCATAATTTTTATTTTCTGTTCCTAAACCATTATCTGAAATCAAAATTGTATGTAACTCATCATCAACAAAAATTTTGTATTCTAATGATTGATTAATATCTACATTTATTTGAATTGTTCTGTAACCAGGATTTGATGGTGCTTTATCTGCAACTTCAATACCTTCAATTAATAATTTTAATTCATTATTTGCACCGCTCAAAGATTCATTGGTTGTCGCAACTCCTGAATATGATTGGTCAAAAGCTGTAGATAAGGGGCCATAAACCAAATAGATTTTATTTGGAACTGGAATCCCCAATTCAATTTGTTCTAAAAATCCTGAAAGTACTCTATTTTCTATAATTTCTGAATCATTTATTAATGATTTATGGGTTGGCATCGTGTAAGTTTCCAAAGCAAATTCTTTCTGCACAGATTCTGATGATAACCATAATGCAAGTTCAGTTGCAGCTATTTTTTGAGTACTTTGTTTACTTACAACCCAGCCTTTGTAAGTAACCAATGGAGACATTCTCTCATCTGTTTGACTAACTTTAGGAAGTAATGTTTGACCTATGTTTAACCTACTAGATTCATAAGTGGCCCAATTCCAAGGGCCATCAATAATCATTGCAGCTTTAGATGAAATAAAGTCTGTTTTCATCCCTTCGATTTGGGTGCCTGTAGCAACTACTTCATGTTCTAATTCTAAATCAAGCATCCACTGCATCGCTTCACTAGAACCGTTAGAATCTAACGAAGGTTGTCCATTTTCATCAAATAAACTTCCTCCAAACCCTTCTTGAATAGGGAACCACCAATATGCTGATTTAATAGGTAAAGAAAGACCTTTTACATCTTGATAAGTCATTTGTTTGGCAACTGAAAGTAAATCTTCTTCTGTCCAATTTTCATTAGGATATTCTAAACCTCGGGAGTCAAATAAATCTTTATTATAAATTAATGAAAGGCAATCTTGACTTGCAGGAATACCATATAATTCATCACCATATCGCATTGCTTCCAATGCTCTTTCTTCGAATAATGATCTATCTTGTGGAGTTAAATGAGGTCTTAAATCTTCTAATAATGGATAACCATTTACCCTCGCTTCTCCAATAGCACCTAATTGATCACTTGCAAGACGCATTAAATCAGGAGCCTCTCCTCCCTGAGAAGCAATCAAAAATTGTTGATCTGCATTTGCATAAGGCTTCCAAGTAATTTCTACAGTAATATCTGGGTTTAAAGATTCGAACTCTCTTATCGCATTAGTAAAAGTCTCCTCTTCTTTACTTTCTGAAGCAAAAGTATGCCAAACTTCTATTGTTATTGGGCCCTCTTCTGAAATTGTTTCTGAAGATTCGATATCATCTCCACCAATGCAACCTTGAAGTAATAGTAAAAATGAAAATAATAATGCAAACGCATATTTTGAAGATTTCATTGTTTTCACCCTACTAAAAATGTAATTCAAAGATCTGTCCTTTCGTTTTTAATTATTCCAATTACTAAAGTACTAACTAAAATGATTAAAATGAATCCTAAAACAAAAATTGAAATCCAAAGAATATTTGATTCTTCAGATTCTAAAGATAAACTAGTTGATGAATCACAAGCATCGGGGATGCCATCTGAATCTGAATCTATCGAGTCA
>PBHR01000040.1 GCA_002720275.1 Methanobacteriota archaeon | reverse complement strand
TGAAGAACCAGAAGCAGAAGAAGAAGCAACTGAGGAAGAACCAGAAGCAGAAGCAACTGAGGAAGAACCAGAAGCAGAAGAAGAAGCATTTGAAGTTAGATTAGTTGGAGGATTATCCGTACTCAGAGATAGTCATGATCCGTTATATGTTATGCAGGCGATTACAAATCTTGCATCTACTGCCGTGATTGCTTGGACAATGATTTCATTACTTCTAGGATGGAAAAATAATGAACCCGCAAACAATGGTTGGTGGGTTTTAATCGCATTAATTTTAGGAATAGCCGTTTTATTAGTTGTTATTTTAGAGGCTTTCTTGAGTCATGATAGAGAATTAAAACAGAAACTATCTAGATTTTCACGTTGGACACAGTATTTCATGACAGCGTGGTTAGTCGGTTTATTTATTTGGGTTTCAGGAGATAATGGACCTGATTTAAGAGGGGCAGAACCACTGCTTGAAATGTCAGTAATTTGGGTATTATTATTTGTAATAATTGAATTTGTGAATAGATTTAGATTAGGAAAAATGGAATGGAAGGGTGGACGAGATTTACTAACATTAATGCAATCAAGTGTTAGTGGGTTAACTAGTGTTGTTACTGGTTCTGAAATAAATCAAATGAAAGCATCGAGTCGTTCAGTAATGGAAGGAATTCGTTGGGTTTTAGATTTCTTTAGTTTGTTATTTTTCATGACAATTGTGATTTTAACTACAGGCTCAACTGTTACAACTATGGAAGAAGCACTTAGCTTCCTTCCAATGGGCTTAGATTCTCACGGCATAGATGTAATTGTTAAACCAGCATTATGGCTTGGGTCAATATATTTACTAATATTTTTGGCACACACCTGGTTAAGGATTCGTCCAGAAGAATTAGAATCATAATACCAATTGGTGTTTTAATGATTAAAATTAGAAAAATACTACGTAAAAGAGTAAAAATAATTTTTCTTAGATTATTTGCTCTATGGGTTGTTGTTGTTTTATCAATTCAAGTTGTGGCACCTAATCCAATAGTCAAAGAAATGCCTGAAAATTGTCCTGAAAATAGTAGAAATTGTGTGAGGGTTGATTATGATGGATCTTCATACAGATACAATAATTTAGAGCCACCTGTAATTTCGGCATCTACCTCAGAAATTAATCAGGTGATAACAACTTGGTTTTCCGACTCTAGAGGGAAAATATTGTTTAGTTCAGTTGATGAAAATAATAGAAGTCATTTTTTACATATTAAGGAATATACGGATTTTTTCTTTTTCCCTGACGATATTTATGTTAATTCTAGTTGTTTAGAAAACAGTAATCAATCTGTAGTTACATTACAAAGTCAAAGTAGATTGGGAAATGGTGATTTGGGAGTAAATTTTGAAAGATTATCTGAACTAATATCGTATTTAAATAATTATTCTTGGTCTGGAAATGATTGTAATTTCGATAATTAATTATTTCAACTTTATTCTATAACGATGCATCATGAAGGTGGACTCTAGCGCTGCAGCTAAAGATGCAGGTTTGGTTTTAAGCGATAGAACTGTAAAAGGCATTACAAGAAAGAAGGTAGAAGTTAAAGCAAAAGGAAAGGATGAAAAAGATACTTTTTATTGGGATTATTTTGAACCAAATGGGAAAAAGTTGCAAAATGAAGACCGAATTAAATTTTTCAATTCTTTAGTAGTACCACCTGCTTGGGTAGATGTTTGGTTTTGTCCAAATAGCAAAGGCCATATCCAAGCAACTGGAAAAGACGTTAAAGGAAGAACTCAATATAGATATCACCCCGAATGGATAAAAAAGAAATCTGACCTGAAGTTTTCCAATATTGATGAATTTGCAAAATATGGGCTTGTTAGTATTAGGGATAGAGTGTCAGATGATTTAAAATTAGAAAAAATGAATAAATATAAATCAACTGCATTAGTAATTAGATTAATGGATTTATTTCATATTAGAGTTGGTTCTGATCAATATGCTAAAGAAAATGAATCATATGGTTTAACAACTTTAACCGAAGGTCATTGTCTTCCAGTTACTGGAGATGAAGCAGAAGGTGAAATTGATCAGATTTTTGATTTTACAGGTAAATCTGGAAAACATTGGCGTTTATTGATTGAGGATGATGACCTTGCAAAAATGATTCAAGAATCTAGATTAATAGGGGATGATGAAAAAGAAGATAAATCTGATGATACTCAAGATTTGTTTATGTTCTTAGATGATAATGATGAGCCTAAGGATCTAAAAGCAGAACATATTAACGAATATTTAGATGGATGTACTAATGCTAAAACAAAATATACCGCTAAAGATTTTCGAACATGGGCTGCTTCATGGAAAACAGCCGCACGCCTTGTTATGATCTCTGAAGCAACATCAGAAGAAATTAGCCAAATTCCAAAATTATTGGATGATGCAGAAAAAAATGTAGAAGGAACAGATTGGTCAGATTATCCAATTATTTTTTGGAAAGGTGTTCATTTGAGAAGAGCACATGGTCTTGCTAAATTAGCCAAATCAGAAAAATTACCAGGTTCTACAGATAAAGAGCGTTTAGCATCAATGTTAGCTGTAATTGATACAGTTGCTGGTGATTTAGGAAATACTAGGGCTGTTTGTCGGTCATCTTACATAAGACCGATGATAATGGATGATTGGGAAAATAGAACATTCATTAAAAATTGGAATTCAGTAAAGAATATGGAATTACAAATTGGACTTTCAAATGAAGAATCAATTACTGCAACTTACATGAATAAATTTGAAGAATAATCAATTATTTTGGATGAGTGAAATTACCTTCTAAATTTTTCCTAATCGCTTTTGAATAACCTTTTTGGGAATTTAATTTAGAAGCAATTTCATCAATTCTGGCTAATTCTTTTGTTCTTTCATACCCTCCTAAATCTTGGACCACTCCAAATTTTATTGCCGGTTTAATACTATATCCTGGCATTACTTCACCCAAACTGAAAGGAATTTTACCTGGAGTTACAATATTGGCTTCTCGAATTAAAGATGTGGTGCAAGATTTTGCTAATGTATGATAAAATTCAGGCTTTTTTGCTAATTGATTAGTTCTTTTACAAAGTTGTAATAACATCGCTTCTCTTTTTTCAGGTAAAGTAGCACAAGGCAATAGATATGTTTCATTTTTTCTTAGATTGGTTCTAAGCCACAATAAATCATGTTCAGTTGCCCATATTTGAATTAGTGTAAAACTTCTCCATAAACCGGTCCAAGGGTGAAATTTTTGGCCTTTTTTCCTTCGAACTTCAAAAGAACAAGTCAAAAACCTCTCATTTTTAAATTCAAAAGTAATCATTGTATGTGCTAGTGCTTTAAATTTATGAATATATTCTACAATATAGTAAAGTCCAATTAAATCATCAAGATGATATTCTTCTTCATTCCATTTTATATCATGATCTTTTGATGATCTCCATGTAAAGTCTCTCACATTTTTAATTTTTACAACACGTCCATCAACAGTCACTGATGCTGTTTTCGCATTATCTGAGACCCAATCTCCTTCATTAGAAGGTTTTCTAGGTGCAACTTTGATATACCACATTGAAATTGGTAAACTAATCAAAAAAACTCCTAGAATAATCAATAGCCAATGCCACCAGACCATAACAAGAGAATCTCGGCATTACAATTGAACTTTTGCTAAAAAATATTGATTTAATTTAAAATATATGAAAATATGATTGGTGCGACAATTGTTGCATCACTTTCAATTACAAACATTGGTGTTTCTGTGGATAATTTCCCCCAAGTGATTTTTTCACTCGGAAGGGCTCCAGAATATCCACCGTAAGAAGCTTTAGATTCACTTATTTGTGCAAACCAACTCCAAAGAGGTACATCTTCTCTTAAATCTTGATTTAACATTGGAACAACACAGATTGGGAAATCTCCAGCGATACCTCCTCCAATTTGTAGAAAACCTATTGGTGAATCTGAATTTTTATACCAATTTGCAAGATGAATCATGTATTCTGTACCACTTTTTATCGCATTTGTTTTACAATTATTTGAAAGGCAATGGGCAGCGAAAATATTTCCAAGGGTAGAATCTTCCCAACCAGGAACATAGATGGGAATATTTTCTTTTTTTGCTGCTATTAACCAAGAATTTTCAGGAGAAATATCCATTTCTAATCCCTCAATAATGGCAAAAATATGTTCATGAGGAAATGCCGATTTTGATTTCCATTGCTCTAAAATTTTGGATTCTATATGTCTTATGGCTTCATTCTCGGGAATACAAACATCAGTAATTCTATTGAATCCATCATCATAAAGTTGTTTTTCTTCTTCAATGGAGATATTCCTCCAATTTTTAATTTTTTTATAGGATTTTTGGGCTACAAGATTGAATAAATCTTCTTCTAAATTAGCACCAGTACAAGTTATTGCGTGAACTTTTCCAGCTCTAATCAAGGGTGCTAAAGATTTTCCAATCTCCGCAGTGCTCATTGCACCTCCTAATGTAATCATTAATTTCCCATTTGAATCAAGGAAATTTTTCAAACTAATAGCACATTTTTTAATTTCTCCAGCATTAAAGTGGTTAAAATGAGTATCAACAAAATTTTGAATATTGTTAATTTTTGAATTTTTTGTGAAGCGAGAAATAGATTCCCTATTGTGGATTACTAAATCAGGTAATAATTTTCCCAGCTCGTTTTCAATTTGATTAGCTATTTCTTCAGAATCTGTATTCCCACATGTAAAAACATCAATTGCCAATAAACCAGTTTCTGAATAACAATGTGCCGACACATGACTTTCATCAATTAAAACTACGGCTGCAAATCCCAATGGAGAAACACTGCCATCAAAGTTTTCTACGTGGGAATGTATTCTTCTAGCATTAGAATTATCAACAATAATTTCTAAGATTTTTAAGACATCATCGCCATTTGCATTAAATGCCCCACTACAATCCAAAATCACGTGCTTTCCAAGGGGTAATTCATCCATAACTTTCACCTTATATTCATACTATTTATTTTTGCAGCGATTATTTTTGTCACCAACATTGCAGCAGTAAATTGTGTCAAATTTGAATCCTTTTGAGGAACAATTTCATTTACATCAGCACTAATTACATCACATTTGGTCAATAATGTTTCAATGGTTTGAATTGCGTGCCAAAAAGACAAACCTCCAGGTACTGGAGTTCCCGTTGCAGGAACCAAATAACCATCTAAACCATCTATGTCAATTGTTAAATGTACAGAACCCTCAATATTTGATATTTTATTTAACCACTCATTCCAATATTTTTCACCAGAACAAGGTGCCATGATGTCTTTACAAAACCATGTATTTATTCTTATATCGGAATTAATTTTATCTAATTCTTCTTTAGAATATGCTCTAATTCCGATTTGGAAAACTTCTATTGCCCCTGCATCCAATGCTCTTGAAATAGCACATGCATGTGAAAATTCTTCACCATCTAATTCATCTCTTAGATCAGCATGTGCATCAATTTGTACTATTGTTACTGGTTTCTCAATTGCTTTAACTATTGCAGGTAAAATTCCATGTTCTCCACCAAGAAAAATCGGGAATGCTTTTGTTGAAAATTGTTTTTGAACATATTTTCTAATATTTTCTTGTTGTTCAAGTAAGGTATTTCCTTCTCCATTCCAAGGTTTTACAGTTTTTATTTTTGCACCAGCAGGTAAATCTTGTTTTAATAAATCATCATATAATTCTACTTGGGTACTTGCTTCAATACAAGCAGCGGGCCCATTTTCTGTACCTTGCCCGTAAGATGTTGTTAATTCATAGGGTATTGATGCGACAATAATATCTGGGTTTTCATCACTTTCAGGAAGCCCCAAAAAATTCCCAATAATCGCACTTTCATCCATTCGCTCAAACACACTTGGTAAATTTTACAAAATAATGTTCACGGTGGTATAAATTTGTTAATTTTTGATGATAATCATACAATTGTTGATAAATCAGGGCTATCACATACTATACTGTCGGGCGATATGATTTCGCCGAAATAGGTGGTTAGATGGGACTTGCGATACATGAATTAACAGAAGCAATTCGTCAAAATATTGATGAAGAAATGGATCCTTTAGTTGCTGAATCAATGGCAGAACATGCTCTAGGTTTCTTTGGATATTATGATAGAATAATTGATAATGCTTTAGAACCAACAGATAGGAATTTATTCTATATGTTTCAAGATTATGAATTATTGACAACAGAATCAGAAGAGACGACATTATGGGATGGTCGTGAATGGAGAATTCATTACTGGAAATTTAAAGAGGGCCTTCGTGAGAAAGTCCTTGCAAAAATGAATGAAGTGGAAGAGGAAGAAGAAACAGATCCTTATGCTGATTTATATACAGATATTAGCGATAGGATTTGGAGGCATGGAGAAGATCTAGATGCACCTAAAGGGGCATTTTCAAAAATTATTTGATTTAGATACAATAAGCCGTAGGAATTGTATAGTTCATAATTCATGGTATTAATATGGAGAGAATGAATCGGCATAAATTTGCAATTTTAGTGGCTTTTTGTATTGTTTTAGGATTATTTTCTCCACTTGCTCTTGCTGATGAAGAGACCGAATTAACATCGTCAATTAATTCAAATTGGTTAGGCGAGGATAGTCACGGGTATATCGTTAAATTTAATAGAGCACCTACAGCCAATGAATTAGGAGAAATCATAGTAAAATCAAATCATTATTTTGTGAATCAACAAGTTATCAACCAAACAAATTTTAGTTGGGGGGATGGGTTAGGCATTTTGGAAATAAATGAATATTCAATTGTGCTTCCAAATAAAATTTCATATGGTGATCAAGTAGATATCGAAGTTTATATCAATGAAACAATTATTACATCTCGAACATTTAAACCAGTAATTTGGACTCAACCGATTGCAGATCATGAAGTGACTTTATCCACTCAATGGGAATTAGATCAATCTGAATTTTCTGCCCAGGGTGATGATAATTATTTATTATTCTTCGATGGGCAAGGATGGCAAAAAAGAACGGGTACAATTTTAGTAGCAAATGAATTGGGAAATGGGACACTTCTCCTAAACGAGTCTAATGATGATGGTAATGTTTTGTTTAATTTAAATTTAGATTCTGTTTGGAGAAATGAAACTACAATTGATGGGATTTTAACAGAAAGTGAATTTGAGATGAGGGGCGATGGTACTGTTAGTTTGTACGATAATTCTGATGGTGATATGTATGTTAATGTAACAGTTTTAGATGCACTGATAAATCGTTCAATGTCTTCTGAGATGGTGTCTGAAGAATTTTCAATTAGTGGTTTTGGTGAATTGAATATGAATCAAGAAGAAGAAGATTCATCAATGAGTTTAGATGGGGTAATTTCTCTTTTTAAATTAGAATATTATGATGTCAATGGTGTTAGAATTAATAATTATAATGACATTATTGCTACTGCACAAATGGAGCAACATGAGGGAGATAATCATATTTATTTAGAAGTGAATGAATTACGCTTTTTTGAAAGTTGGATTGATGGTGAAAGAGTTGGAGAACATAATTTAATTAGTGCAGAGGGGACTTTTGATATTTCAGATAAAGAAGAGGACAAGACAGAAGATAATGAAACTGAAGATAATTCAGATGGAGATCAAGAAACTGTGATAAATGGAACTATTGTACATTTTGAAACAGAAAGTATTGATGGAATTACTGTTGAAGATTATATGCATGTTTATGGCACAATAAGTGGAGACACAGAAGGAACATGGGGGTTATTGAGAGAAATTGAAGATGTTGGCCCAAGTGCTAATAGCACTGGGGAAATTTTTACTGTAAATGTCATTCATAGTCAGGTATGGTATAATCTTACAGGTGCAGCAGGATTTTTTGCAGAGGATATCGGTGTAGGGCAATATCACAATCAAACATGGGATTATCAAGCGAAACCAATAGATTGGGAAAATAGAACAATTCGTTATGCTTGGAGAACTACAGGAGCTACACCTTCAGAAGGAGAAGAATATCCTGAAAGATCTCCAATTCAACTTGAACCAAAGGCTCCAGTTTCTGAATCAGAACTTGGAAATATTACAATAGGCAGAGAAACAGGTTTTGCACCTGAATTTTTATTGCCCGGGGACATTGTAAGATTAGATAAAGGAGATATTTTTAGTTTAGATATAGAAGCTACCGAACTTGGTGAAATTAATAGAGATGGACATCTTATGCCTGTAACTTATTGGGAAAGTATAGATAAACCAAACTCAGAGGGTAGTGCTTATGGTTCTGTAATAAATAATGGCGTTTTGGCTGGTTTATTAGCTGAAGTTTCAAGAGAATTAATTTTAGATAATGATTTTAGTAATGTAGTATTTACAGAATATCAAACATTAGAAAGAATACTTTCTCCAAGTATAGTTACAGCAGAAGAAAATAATTTACCCGAAATATTAGATGTCTCATTTAGAGAGATTATTTTACAAAATGATGCGGGAAATAAAGCACATCTAGAAATTATGGTTGAAGATTTAGATTGGAATATTCAGTATGTTAATGCAAGACTTTCATTGGGTGGAGATATTTTGGATAATCTAGAATTAAATGATAGAGGCTTAGATGGAGATTTAGCGATTCAAGATGACATTTGGACAATCCCTATAATTTGGGAATCTTCATCACATGGTGAATTAACTATAGATATTGAGGTAAGCGATTTATTTGGAGTCATAACTGAAACTTGGAGTTTAAATGTGTCAAATAAAGCTCCAATTTTGATAGAATCTTCATTAAACAAAACCCAATCTTCAAGACTAACTAGTGTAGGTATTAGTGCAAAAGCATCAGATGCAAATGGTGTGGCGGGAGTTTTTGTTGATTTAAGATTAAACGGTGGAGATTTATTTGAGTTAACCAAGGATTTAGATTATTGGAATGGTGAGTTTGTAATTCCAAATACAGTAGTGCCTGGCAATCTCGTAATTCCATTATTGCTTGAAGATTCAGATGGAGCTCAAACAATAGTTGACGGCCCATCTTTGTTAATTACTAATGATGGTCCAATTCTTTCTAATGCACAGATGTCTCCAGAAAAAATAATTGCGCCAAAATTAGGTGAAATGTCTGAAGAATTTTACACTATTGTCGTAAGTGCTGAAGATTCAGATGGAATAAATGCAGTGCAAATTAAATTTCATGAATTACTTCCTGCAGATGAAGGAGAAACTTGGAAATTAATGTTTGATGATGGAACAAATGGCGATTTAAACGCCGGAGATGGAATTTATACAATTTCATTTCAGGCTAGACATATTCCCGCGGGTTTTGTGGAAATTGAACTTAGGGGGGTAGATGTTTATGGCCAAGTAACAATTCTCAAACATAACATAATTATTGAATCTGAAGATACAAATATTGGCTCAGATCCATCTCAAGGTATTATTGAATTGTTGAGTAATCCCGTAGTAATCTTCTCTTTATTATTTGCTTTAGTAGGAATTGTTGCAATCGTTGTAATCTTTTTGAAGAAAAACGGTGTTAGCTTTGGAAATTTTGGTGATGATTAAATTTCATTTACAATCCCAGCGCCGATTAGTAAGATCAACAATCCAATTGTCATTGCTATTGCTAATCCGTGGAATATTATTTTTAATAAAATCTTTAGTTCATTCTTTTCAATTTTATTGAATGGATATAATTTTTCTACTTCACTTTTCCCACCTTTAATGCCATAGAAAACTCTTGCAAATGTTGCTCTTCTGACAATTTCAAAACAAATCATTACCCCAATCATAACTAAAATAGTCCCTATTGTCAAACTAACATAATATCCAATTCCCATTAAACTAAAAATTGCAATTGGTAAGAATGTTAGGTGCATATGTACAATATATGTTGGATAAACTGCTTCATTAAGATAAGCTAACCATTTATTTGGTTTATTGAGGAATTTAGATGCCCAACTAAATATTAGAAGACACCAAAACCACGCATGAAATGATTGTATGATTGATGCACTAATTACTTCTAATGAGAATGGTTCAAATCCTCCTTTCACCCATCCACCCTCCATTATCTTAGGGATGCTGGAACCTTCTTCGATAATATACCAAATTATTGCAAGAATTGGAGTAATTATTGTAACAGGTATTCGAATCTTGTTTAAAGCATCAAAATATTGTTCCTTTGCAGAAATTAATAGGTAACCAAATAAAAAATAGAGTAAATATCTAGGGAATTCCCACCACATGCCTACTTCTCCAAATTCCCATGGCTTGAATAAAATACCATTGATGGCTAATATTATTGGGGGAACTAATAAGATTCCAAAACGAAAATTTAAAATTGAATTTACTAATTGTACAATTTTCCCTTCGGGATTATTTCGCACATGAGAAAATAAGGGTGTTAGAATTATCGAGTAGATTAGTAGATTATATATGAACCAAAGATGCCCATATGGCATTTTTCCAGAATCAGGGAAAATGGTGAATAGGCGTTCAGTTACGCTAATGGGGGTAAAAATTCCAAACCACAAAATATAGGTTCCAAATAATAATGGAATCCCAAGTCTAATCCCTCTTTCTTTAATGTATTTTTTCCAACTCCTTCGTCGAAAAGCAAAGGCAGTACCCATCCCAGAAATGACAAATAATGCTGCCAACCTCCATTGATGCATTACCCCTATTACAATAAAAAGTGGTAGATTGAATAATTCCATTACGGCATTACTTCCTTCAAGTTGTTCAAGAGAAAATACGGCATAATGAAACCAAATTAACAAAGCGAATAGTATGACTCGAAGCCAATCAACGTCGTAACGCCTAGTTGTATTTTTTGACTTTTGTAAAACATTCACAACAAGTTCGTCAGTCATATTTCGTGTAAGTAATTCAAGTATATGCTGATTTTGTAGTTGTTATAATGACTGATGCGATTTTATACGGATCGCCATTTGATGATGGCCTGCGGTCTTCTAAACGACCTTTCCAACCATCTTCAACAGTGCCTACCGGGATACGAATTGAAGCTCCTCTGTCAGAAACTCCATAAGAAAATTCATGAATTGATTGAGTCTCATGTAATCCTGTTAATCTTTTTTCATTATGGGCTCCGTATACGTCCATATGTTTCTTAATATTCTTTCCGAATGCTTCACAAACTTGGTTGAAAACTTTCTCATCTCCACATGTTCTTAAAGCGGTGTCTGAAAAATTGGCATGCATTCCAGAGCCATTCCAATCTGTGGCTCCAAGTGGTTTTGGATGCCATTCAATTGTCAAACCATATTTTTCTGCATTTCTTTCTGCTAAATAACGAGATACCCATATTTGGTCACCTGCTTCTCTTGCACCTTTGGCAAATATTTGATATTCCCATTGCCCTACAGCCACTTCAGCATTGATACCTTCTACATTTAAACCAGCATCAAGACATTGATCAAAATGGTCTTCAATAATACTTCTTCCAAAAGCGTTAGCCCCTCCTACTGAACAATAAAATTGACCTTGAGGAGTTTGATCTCTTGGGAAACCTAAAGGCAAGTTAGTTTCAGGATCCCAAAGGAAATATTCTTGTTCAAAACCAAACCAAAAATCTTGATCATCATCATCAATTTCAGCTCTTCCATTGGTTGAATGTGGAGTTCCATCCGCATTGAGAACTTCACACATTACTAAGTATCCAAAGTTTCTATCAGGATCTGGGCAGATAAATACTGGTTTTAGTAAACAGTCAGAATCTGAACCATCTGCTTGTAATGTAGATGACCCGTCAAATGACCACATTGGGCATTCATCTAAAGTACCATTGAAATCTTTACGAACCATTGTTTTACTACGTAAACTTTGAGTTGGTTCAAATCCATCTAGCCAAATATATTCGAGTTTCGCTTTATCCATCATTGTTCTCAACCCGTTGGGTCACTAGACGGTATATTAATCATACGCATAATTTTTTTTTGTTTTTCTGTCAGAATTATGTAATTATTAATAAATTTACTGTTAAAATGACCATAAAAAAGTAAAATAATTGAACACCTTATTTTTAAAATACTTTATTATTTAACTGGCGTAATTGTTTATACACAGAACATTTGGGCGAAATGCTGCGAGCGTAGTGTAGCGGTTATCACCCGGCGTTGCCAACGCCGGAACCCGGGTTCAAATCCCGGCGCTCGCATCTTTGTACATTTAAAGTAAAAAACACACTATACTTATTAGTGAATTTTTACTGGAATATACATGCGCAACAACTCCAGAATTCGCACAGCAATACTTTACAGCATGTTAATGGTCCTAATGACTCAGGTAAGTTATTTTGGTAATTTTGAAATTAATGAAGAAGTAGAAGTTATAGAAGACAATCAAGACGCAAGATATTCTATTAGTACTGGAACCGCAATTCAAATTAATTCTGGTGAATCACATTCATCCGCAATTAGTGCTGCTGGTGAGATTAAATGTTGGGGTAAAGGTTCCGATGGTCAGCTTGGAATTGGTAATATTCTCGACATTGGAGATGAATTAGGAGAAATGGGAATTAATCTACCATTTTTAGATTTAGGAACAGGACTTATTCCAATTTCCCTTGCTCTTGGTGATGAGCATAGTTGTGCATTATTAGATGACAATTCAATAAAATGTTGGGGTAATGTTGCTGCTTTAGGTTTAGGTATGTCAGCAAGTGAAGATGGTTTTGGTGATGGATATTTAGAAACTGGAGACATGCTTCCTTCTCTATCATTGCCATCAGGTCGTAATGCCGTAATGATAGAAGCTGGAGCAGGACACACTTGTGCAGAATTGGATGACGATGATTTAATTTGTTGGGGTGCTAATGATTTTGGGCAATTAGGCATGGGAAACACATCATATTTAGGAGATGAATTAGATGAAGTTGGAGATGATTTTGCAACTGTAGAGCTACCACCAGGTAGAAATGTTTCACAATTAGCGTTAGGTAAAACACATACTTGTGCGATATGGGATGATGGGTCAGTTTCTTGTTGGGGTAGTAATGATTATGGTGAATTAGGTATTGAAAATACAGACGATATTGGAGATCAAGGCAGTGAAATGGGTTCAAACCTTGGATTTGTATCATTTCCAAACGGTAACACTGCCTTAAATATCACTGCAGGAGATGGATTCACTTGTGCAATATTAAATAATTCAGATACAGTATGTTGGGGAGATAACCAATTTGGTCAATTAGGTATTGAGAATACTAATGATATAGGTGATCAAGGTGGAGAAATGGGCAATTCATTAGGAGTTGTTGATTTAGGAACTTCTAGATATGCTGTAGAAATTGATGCAGGTACAACAAGTGTTTGTGTAATATTAGATAATGCACAAGTGAAATGTTGGGGCCAAAATGATGTAGGTCAATTAGGTCTTGGAAATACATTAGACCGAGGAGATGGATTTAATGAAATGGGAGATAATTTACTTCCAGTATCAATTGGGGGCTCAGCTGATCGTATTGAAGTTGGAGATAAGTTTGCTTGTATAATACTAACATCCGATGGAATAAAATGTTGGGGTACTGCTAGTAATGGTAGATTAGGATATGGAGATCTTGCTTTCAAAGGTGATGATAGTTTAGATATGCCAACTGATGATGTTGAATTAAAATTAGATGATACTTTTGAAGGTGATGATTGTAATGAATTATTCCCCTCAACTAATCCAATTATGGAAAATCACCAACTTGATGCCTCTACTGCAGAAATGGGCAAATTCAATTCAATGACTTTGCGTTCTGATGGATGTCCTGCGTTAGCATATGCTAGTGGCGATGATAATAGGTTGAGATTTGCAACATATGTCAATGGTCTTTGGACAATTGAACTATTAGGAGAAAGTACAGGTGAAATCACAGATTTAGATATTGTAGTAGATTCTAATGACGTCCCTCATATTGTACATTCAGAAGTAGATGGGGGAACTAGTAACGAAATTCATTATACTACTAAAGAAAATGGGAGATGGGTTACAACTGCACTAACTGGAGTGACGACCAATTTAGAATTAGTAATACATTCAGATGATACTTTAGAAGCTGTGATAGCCGCACCAAGTATCGGTTCTTACAAATGTTCTTCAACATGCAGTACTGATACCTCTTGGACGTTAACTACCCATGAAGTTCCTCAATCTGTAACAGATAATTTTGATGCTGCAATTGATTCAGAGAATACAATACATATTGTAGGTATTTTTGATGATGGAGACGGAGATCTAAACAACGACTCGTTAACATATTATCATTTACTTTCAGATGGCACTTCTACAAACTTTTCATTAAATTCATCAGCTTTTGGAAATGACGAGAACTCTTCTATTGCAATTAGTATCTCTCCAGATGATTCAGTACATATTGTTCACGAAACATATGATTTAGGATTAATTTATTCTTCTTGCTCAGGAAGTTGTGATTCAATTAATAATTGGCAAAATGAAACATTACCTTACGATACTGGAATTTTTGATTTGGCAATTGATGCTGACCACGAGCCTTACTTAGCATTCAATAATTCAGGACAATTACAAATTATCCATAGGTCAGAGGGTGTTTGGACAACTCCAGAATTAGTATTTACTTTACAACCAATATCACTTTCAATTTCAATCGATCAATCTGGAAGATTATGGATTGCAGATTATACTGCAGATTATGGAGATATTTGGGTAGTAAGCAATATTGGGTACTCTGGAAC